>NZ_SGPG01000009.1:0-132357 GCF_004208955.1 Pseudoalteromonas sp. CO325X | reverse complement strand
TTTGCCCAGATAGCTCAGTCGGTAGAGCAGAGGATTGAAAATCCTCGTGTCGGTGGTTCGATTCCGCCTCTGGGCACCATTATTAAAGGTGGCGCTCAATGGGCGCCATTTTTATGAAAAAACTTTTGCCCAGATAGCTCAGTCGGTAGAGCAGAGGATTGAAAATCCTCGTGTCGGTGGTTCGATTCCGCCTCTGGGCACCACGATTTAAGAAACCCTGATCAGTAATGGTCAGGGTTTTTTATTGCCTGTAGCATAATGCAAGGCGTAATCTCACGCTTATTAGCTCGGGTGGTTCGATGGTAAAATACATCCATGTATTTCACCGCTTTGCGGGCAATTGCTCCAGACAATTTTGTCCGCATCTAAGCGCCACCATCTTTTCAAACGTTGTAGGTAATTTCATTTTTATTCTTTATGAATTAAATGCTTGGACGGAGTGACTGTTTTAACGCTTTTTGCGTAAAAACAAAATCTCACCAGCCGAGATTATCGCCATGCCGATAACAGAGATCCAAATAACTAATGGGTCGCTGTTCCACTTTGTCCATATAAAGGCGGCTAATACTACAATATCCAGCGTTATAGCACAGGCAAGTATATAAATATTGGCATTTACTTTTTCTCTAAGGTGTCGCAATACACCCCAATGGATCGCAATGTCCATAACGATATAAAAAATAGCGCCAATCGAAGCGATTCGACTCAAATCGAAAAAAGCAGCTAAGATCATAGCCATAACAATGGTGTAAACCAGTGTATGTTTCTGAATTGAACCAGGCATGCCAAAATGGCTGTGTGGCACAAGTTTCATATTGGTCAACATTGCCAACATTCTTGAGACGGCAAACGCGCTGGCGATCACGCCGGAAACTGTGGCTACAATCGCAAATCCAACCGTAATCCAAAGCCCTGTCTCGCCATAGATTGGTCTTGCGGCTTCAGCAAGTGCGTAGTCTTTTGCTTTCACAATCTCATCTATGGACAGGCTCGAGCCAACGGCCAGGGTGACTAATAGGTATATTAAGGCGCAGATAATCAACGAAATAATAATGGCACGTCCAACATTCTTCTTTGGCTCAATGATTTCACCACCACTATTAGTTATAGTTGTAAACCCTTTGTACGCGAGTATGCTCAAAGCAATCCCTGCTAGAATACCGCTGCCCGAAGCTTCTTTTGGAATAGCAGATATCGATTCAAATTGAACGCCAGATGCCCATAAACCACCAGCCGCTAAAACAACCAGCCCTAAAGCCTTCACAAAGGCCATAAAAAACGAGAACGTTTGAATAAACTGATTACTCAGAATATTGATAAAAAATGCGAAGAGCAGCAAGCCAACCGCCAGCGACGGGACAAGCCACTGCGCTTCAAAAGAAATTAATTGGCTTGTATAGGACGCAAATGTACGAGCAACTAAGCTTTCATTAATGACCATAGAAAAGTACATTAACAGTGCAAATATCGCTGTCACACTTCCCTTTCCATAAGCTTTACTGAGGAACATCGCAATGCCTCCCGCTGATGGGTAAGCTTTGGCTAATTTTACATATGAATAGGCGCTGAATCCGGCGATAACACCGCCGCACACAAATGCCAGTACAAACCATTCTTTTGCCAGCTGAGCAACTTGTCCTGTCAGTGCAAAAATACCAGCGCCAATCATGACACCAGTCCCTAAAGACACCGCCCCCCAAAGACTCAAGCTTCCTTTCTGATAATCTTGATGTCCGTGTTTATGTTCCGCCATAATCAGCTCCTGTGGTTGACGTTAGTTGGACCAGTGAATCCGGATAATTTTCCAGCCAGACTCCGGTGTATGTGAAACGGTTACAGTTTCATTCATCGTTAAATCAATCTCCTGCCCGTTGTACGCCCCGGAAATACTATATCGAGACGTGATCACAGCAAGGCTATCCACTTCATATCTTGTTCTTTCAATCAGTTTTGAAGGAACCTCCTGGCTAAATTTGATATCTGACTTTAGATGATGAGCACTATATTCAGCCAGGGACCGTTCAACGCCACCACCTTCAAAGATAAGCACATCATCGGAAAGCACGTCTTTAAAAACCTCCATGTCACCTTCAGTCAAAGCAGTTCGAAATGCGTCAAGCACAGCGGTCGGCTCAGATAGTTTTTCGGCGCTACTGGGCGCTGAAACAAACATTACCGAAATCATAAAAACACTCACAAGTAATTTCATTCTTCTTATTCCTTACATTAACCAGGAGAAAACGCGCTGCTTAGCGCAGAGGCCAGGATAAAAATAGTGACAGCCAATACCATTTCTACCGTTATCGACTGTTTAAGTCGCTTCGCAGCCGACTCATTATTTAACTGGGGTACCAACTTTAACTTATGCAGTGCAGCGACAAGAAAAATCAACGCCACAAACACAAGCTTCGCCAGCAATACTGTGTCGTATGAAGTTAATGGCAGCTCTGGTAACCATTGTCCGGTTGCGCTTCGATACATAACCACACCAGCAATCAAGAGTATTAAAACCGCTGCAGACATGTGCCCGCCAAAACGCTCCATAATCAATTTCGCTTTATCAAGCGATACGGAGGTTGCCAGCTTACGCAGTGAATTCAGACTGCCAAACCAGACCCAGGCGACTAACAGATGTGTTAAAAGCGCTAACTTTCCCCACCAGAGCGCGTCACTACCGTGGCCGATACTTAAAAAACTCCATCCCATGAGTCCAACCGCCACAACATAAAGCATCCACTGTATGCTTGTTACCTTAACAACAGAGTAAATAATCCAGACAACAGCAACGGTTACCTGAAGTTGGATGAACAACCCAACAGGGCCAGCCCATATAAATTGCATATAGGTCGAGTCAACCATTCCGGCAAAGCCTTCAGCAGTGAAACTACCAACTTTGAGAAAGAAGTAGAGAAGGCTCGCCAGTAGTAGAAGCAACGCAACAACGCTATTCTTTTGTTCAGACAGCTTTTTTAAACCAGACAAATAGGCGATATAAGGAGAGGCCGTTATCACCGAATTAAGCCAGAATATAAAGGCCAGCGTTAAAACGCTGGCCACACTCCATAGGGTCATCACTTCACCTCAAAGCTAAAATCACCCGATATTTTATGACTGTCCCCACCCATGGCCGTCCAATAAACTGTGTAACCACGCGGCGCTAGTTTGTTTTTAACCGCTATTTCGTATGCTACTTTGGGTGTCATGCTCATCGAAAAGTCCAACGGGTGCATTTTGCCATCATCTGAATGCAGCATAACTTTAGCCAGGCGAACATCACCGGAGAAACTCATCGTAATTTCCGTGGGTGGCTGCGATAAAGTGGCACCGTCTTTCGGGCTACTGGATGTCAAATCGGCGTGAGCGCTAGCCCATGCACTAAAAAATAACGCGGTACCGAAGGCTAATTTAAGTATGTTTTTCACGTTGTTTCCTCTTTGTTTATTATCAATTAAAACCAAACTCTGGCCCCAAGGACCACGCCTGTTTCTGTGGTGTCTTCACCCATTCGTTTCATTTCATCTGCCGTATTCCCTAACGCACCGTTCCAATAAACACCGATGTAAGGTGCAAGTTCACGATTGATTTCGTGACGATAGCGCAACCCCACGCGCAAGTTGCTCAAGCCACTTTGACGTTCATATTTGTCTGAATCGGTTAGGTTGGCTGTTAGTTCAATACGAGGTTGCAAATACGATGTTTGTGTGAGTTGCCATTCGTATTCAGTTTCACTCACAAATTGAACATCGCCTTCTTCATTTATCATCAGCGAGTTATCCATTTCAAACCAATAGGGCGCCAACCCCATAAAACTCACGACAGCATAATTTTCCATAGATGCATCCGACGATAAGGTGCCTCGCGTACCGATACCGCCCTGAAACGACCAAAATGGAGACACCAAGTATCCATACAGCAGTTCTGCACTTTCCAAGTCAGTGGACTCACCGTCATCTTGAACATTTTCACCTTCACTTTTAAAGACAAACCGATGATAATCGCCGCCATACCAAGCCATCATGTCCCAGACAGCAAGGTTCTCTTCCTCGTTAGTTCGCGTTAACTCCAACCGATCGAACAGCACTTGCCCGGTGTGATATTCCTTGACGGGTTCTGGCCAGTCTTCTTCCGCATGTTCCGCAACAGCTAACACCGGCAAAAAGGCCACGCCCATTAGTAATGATTTACCGTACATAATCGTCCTCCTTATGCGACATTGACCACACGGAACATGCCCGCTTTCATGTGGTACAACAGATGACAGTGGAACGCCCAGCTGCCCGGCGCGTCCGCCGTTATCAATAACGACACTTTTTCATTGGGTTTGAGGCTAATTGTGTGCTTACGGGGACGGGGGTACTGTCCGTTTTCCAGCTCCATCCACATGCCGTGTAAGTGTATGGGGTGGTCCATCATCGTATCGTTTACCATCACCAACCTCAGTCGTTCTCCATGATGAAACTGAACTGGGCCATCCACCTCGGTAAACTTCTTCCCGTCGAAAGACCACATGTAACGCTCCATATTACCCGTTAAGTGCAGCTCTATCTGTCGTTCGGGCTCTCGCGTATCCGGCCATTCATGCGCGCCGATCAAGTCGGTATACAACAATACTTTGTGCTCAACATCTTCCAATCCAATCCCGGGTTCATGCAAACGGCTTACCGGGTTTGTAGCAATCATAGCCGCCCCGGCGCCATGTCCGGACTCACGGTGCTTGATTTTAATATTCTCGACGGGGAGTTCTCTTTTGTGTGTCATTTTATGAGTCATATGGCTGTTATTGCCGCCCATATGCTTCATATTCATGCTATTGCCTTTCATATCACCAGACATTGCCATCGCTCCCATGCCCATAGCCGCCATGCCGCGCTCAGGAGCTTGCCGTAGTTCAGGCACTTCAGCCTCAAGACCCAGTTCTGGCGTTAACGTGCCTCTGACATAACCACTTCGATCAAAGCTCTCAGCATAAATAGTGTACGGCTTGTTTTGCTTAGGCTGGACAATTACATCGTAGGTTTCCGCCACACCAATGCGGAACTCGTCAACTGGCACTGGTTTCACAGGCTGCCCGTCAGCGGCCACAACCGTCATCTCCAACCCAGGGATTCTCACGTCGAAGAAACTCATTGCCGAACCGTTAATGATACGAAGGCGTACTTTTTCACCAGGCTTAAACAATGCTGACCAGTTCATCTGCGAATCGCGGCCATTCATCAGGTAGGTGTAAGTGCTGCCCGTCACATCCGCAATATCACGAGGGCTCATTCGCATTTGCCCCCACATTTCTCGTTGCTTCCAAGTTTTCTCTAACCCTTGTTGTCGCACGTCCTCGAAGGTCTCAAATATCGTACGTTTTTGATAGTTATAGTACCCCTCCGCAACTTTCAAGTTACGAAACACGGTATCCGGGTCTTCAAATGTCCAATCACTTAGAATAATGGTATGTTCTCGATCAGCACCAATGTCTCCGTCTTTCGGTTCAATCACTAACGGCCCCAGGTGTCCCAATTGCTCCTGCAAACCGGAATGGCTGTGATACCAATAAGTTCCGTTTTGCTCGACATCGTAGCGGTACTTGAACGTTCGTCCTGGCTTTATCCCTTCGAAAGATACGCCAGGCACGCCATCCATGTTCTCTGGCAATATAATGCCGTGCCAGTGAATCGATGTGTCTTCCAGCAACCGGTTAATCACATTTAACTTTGCTCTCTGTCCCTCTTTTAAACGGATCAAAGGACCCGGCATTTGGCCATTGATGGTTATCGGCGTTCCTACCTTATTTCCCACGAGCAGTGGAGATTTTGCAATGGTCAGATCAATTTCATCGTTTGTCAGGATCTGATCCTTAAAACTGCGTCCTTGAGGGACTGCCCAGGTCGGCGCTACTTTGGCGATTGCTAAAGCAGACGCTACAGTGAATGCTGATTTAACAAACTTTCGACGTCCTTTAGTAAAATCATTGTTCATAACTTTTTACCTCCTTCGAAAGCGCTTTCTGCCGCTCTAGGCTGACTATCTGCCGATAGGGTGTGATCGAACCGTCACTTTTGATTTCGTAGACCGTATAAGGTTGAAATTGAGTGCCCATCTCCATACCGATAGACCCTAGCGGCATGCCTGGAACAGTTAAGCCAATGCCATTATCTGACTTTTTCCCAGCTAAATAATGAGCAACTAATGTAGGAGGAACGTGTCCCTCAAAGACATAGCCATTGTTAGAAATAGCGGTATGGCAGGATTGGACCTCGGCACTAATACCGGAGTCCCGTTTTCGTTGAGTCAGGTTATTCGGGTGTTGTACAGACACACTAAAGCCATCCGGTAAAGCTTTTAACCATTGCTCACAACAACCGCAGTTGGGATCTTTTAGAACGGTTAGCTGCTGCTCTTGTGAATCAGTTGCAGGCACAGACACCGAAAACAGCATCGCTAAAACAGTGCTATTGCGTTTGATAAACATAATTATTCACCAATTAATAAGTATTAATGGAACACGCCGAGCGTGTGCTAAATTTCTAGTAACTTATTAAGCGATAATTATTGGGGGGCGGAATAAATTAGACGCGTGTTTAGCACGAATTGAGGTGTCAATGGGCGAATCGACTTTAGTAGAGAAGTTAATTGCAGCGGCGTTAACCGCAGAAGACTGTCCAACAAATAAAACAGAACTGCCGGAGCAATGTCGAATGGTCATATCAGCACAGCACGAGTTGTGCTCTTGCTCTCCATTCTCACAATCTCTTGCGTCCGCTTCTTGCATCGTGCTGTGCTGCATTTGCCCGTTATCATGGCACACGTGAGCGTCTGCCGTTTGCGCAAACGACATCAGCACTAATAGCACAGCCATTAATAACGAAAGTAGAACTCGCACGAGCACCCTGTTTTTGCAATTTAATAACGCCAGCTTAACGTCATTTTAGAGCGTGTCAAGTAAGGGGTAGAGAGTGATGAGTCACGAAATTTTCTCCGGTATGGGCTTTCTATTGATGCTGATTGCAGGCGCTATTGTTTCCGCATGGCGCATCTACTAACGAGTTGAGCACTCTGGTACATTGAGTTATTGGTTGCCTTCCCTATTGCAAATATCATCCATATTTACTTTGTCTCTTTCGCCAAAGTGACAAATATAGTTTTCTATCTCTGGGTGATAGCCCTAATGTATTTGATACTACACTTATACAAAATACGGTCCTCTATATAGCTATTTTCTACTCATTTACGCGAGCTAAAAATATTTGTAAAGAGGTTTCTAGTTTTTCATCAATTATAAAATAATAAGCTGTCGGGCATAGGCGGTGCCGCATCTAAGCACCACGATTTAAGAAACCCTGATCAGTAATGGTCGGGGTTTTTTATTGCCTGTAGCATAATGCAAGGCGTAATCTCACGCTTATACAGTCTATGTATCTTACTCGTGTTGAGGACTTTGACGTCCAACAGTTAATAGCTCTTCTTTAAGTGACTCATCGGTTATTGCACGAGAGACAGCGACGGTAGCGATCATCATAAGCGCTTGATGAATAGCGGCTGTGCGCGTCAGACCAGTATTTTCGAGTTTAGTGAGGATATTATTCAGCACTGCAGTGTAAGTTGCCCTGACTTGCTCATCTCGGTGGCTGATATCACTCACTAAAAACGCTAATGGGCACCCAGCATGTTCAGCATTGACGTGTTCATCTGCTAAGTAAAACTGGCGAATGTCTTCAGCGTCATAGCTATCATTGACTTGGTTAGCCCTTAACTTTGCGGCATGAATGAGGGCTTTGCTATATAACTCTGATTTCGATTTAAAGTGACTGTAAAAAGCTCCACGGGTGAGTTGAGCTGCACCCATAACATCGTCAATAGCCACTTTATCGTATCCATGCTGGCTAAAGAGATTAGCCGCACTAGTAAGGATTCTATTTTTAGAATTTTTCTTGTGCTCAGGGTGCCAAGCCATGATATTCCCTATATTTAAAATATGTTCTTGAACATATTGTCGCTTTTTTTATGCTCAAGCAACAGTGTCAAGAATAGGAATACGAACAGTGAATAAAGTACATATTATTGGCTTACCTTTTAGTACTTATACCCGCAGTGTCCAGCTTTTTTGTGAGCTAATAGGGGTTAATTACACGCTAGCGATGTCGCATGCTGACAAAGCTATAGAGATGCACGATAAGCATCACCGCAAACTACACCCGATGGCAAAAATTCCTATTTTAATAGACGGTGATACGCATCTTTGTGAGACAACAGCGATTTTACATTACCTAAACGACAGTTATGCCAGTGGGGAGTTCTTGAATCTCGACCCTATTGGCAGAGCCCATCAGTTAGAACGTATGAGCTTATTAAGTCATTATGTTAACAACGCCTTGATTCGAGATTATGCCTTAGAGTTAGCCTTACCGAAGGGGAAGGGCGGGGAAGTTCGTGTGCAGTGGATGATGGAAAATAAAAGTGCAGCACTTGATGCAGTAAAAATTGTAGAGACCTGGTTAGCTGAAAATCAATTCCTAGCAGGTTCAACTTGGTCTTTGGTTGATATGATGGCATTGCCGTCTCTTTATTATGTAAGCTTACTTCCTCGAGAGCTTGCTTTGCTAACACCGTATTCGCCACTACATCAGTACCTGAATAACGTAAGAAAGCATTCAGGAGCCAAGAAGGTGTTGCAACCGGCCAATATCAATGTCTCAGATAGTCAAAGCGCTAAGCTGGCAAGCCAAGGGTAGTAGATAGGCACTATGATAGGCGAGAGCAACGCACTTAACGCCATGGCTGCCGAGGCGTAGGCGGCGCTGGTTTCATTGTCGGCAATAGCGGTGGCGGTGCCAATGGCATGGCAAGCACCGCCGAGGGCCACGCCCTGAGCCCCCTTATGATTGATGCCAGTCAGCTTAAGCGTGTTGAAGCCAACAATAGCACCGACAATACCGATGAGAATGACCATGGATGCGGCAATGCTGCCAAGCCCGCCTAACTGCTCGGTGACAAGTAAGGTGATAGGGGTAGTGACTGCAAGGCTAGCAAGGGAGGCCTGCAATTGTTCGGGTACCCTAAGCAAAGAGGTGATCACAACGGCGGTGGTGGTGGCCGTGATTATTCCGGCAGCCACAGCGATAAACATCAATAAAAGCTGTCGCCTTAACTGGTGGATTTGCTTATAAAGTGGCACTGCTAAAGCAACGACGGCCAACTCCAAAAGATAATCGAAAATTTGTGTGTGAGCGCGATACTCGTTGATGTCGATGTGCCAGGCCGACAAGATAAATACCGAGGCGGCAATAGTGAGCAAGACGGGGTTACATAGTGGCGAGCGTAACTTGGCGTGCAGGGCTCGAAACGCTAAAAATAAGGCCACTGTCATAGGGATAGCCAAATACATCATTGCTCTTCACCCAAACGTTGCATTATCGTCCCGATGATAAACAGGCCAATCAGCGGGACGATTACTAAGCACAACAACAGTGGCAACCAATAGCGGGCGACTAATTCGACATGCTCTATAATGGCAGCGGCTGCGGGCACAAAAAACAGCGGCATATAATTAAGTAAGGGGTGAGCACCGCTAGTGAGCCAGTGCAGTTTAACAATGCCTAATTGCAAAGCTAAGAATAGCGCTAGCATGGCACTGAGTGGTGCTGGGAAGCTCACTGAGAAGTAGTTGCTGAGGGCATGGGCTGAGAATAAAAAAGCGCTAATTATAGCAGCACTCAAAATGAACCTGGCGCTGTGTTTAATGATCTTTTTACCAGCGTCGACGCGGTTGGTACTCATCGAAGGAATCATCCTTGCGCGAAGCATTTTTAATAGCAATACGGGTATTTTTACACATCAGCAGTTTAATTTGCGAGAAAGTTTCCTTAGCCAATAGTCTACGATGGGGCTGTCGGTAAGCGCTCTGCGTTAATCGTTTGATTGCACTGATGGCATCCGGTGAACGCGCGCTAAAGGTGTCGATGATGTGTGCGGCGCGTTGCTGCAAATCATTATCAACATAAGATACCAAGCCTAAATTGAGGGCCTGTTGCGCGGTAACAGGCTCTGCAGACATGGCAAGCTGTAAGTAGTTGTCGGCACTGAGGATTCCTGGAAGCACTAAGCTTGCACCCATATCGGGGCATAACCCCCAGCGTGACTCCATGATTGCTAAGCTAGCATCCTCACTGGCGATGCGAATATCAGCACCTAAGGCTATTTGCATCCCGCCACCCCAACATCGCCCTTGTAGTAGAGCAATTACGGGAATACTTAACGACTGCCACCCCAGCACCACACGTTGAGCGAGGTTTTGGTTGCCTGGAAGCGGTTTAAACAGCAATTTGCAGATATCGGTGGGTTTGCTGATCACACTTTTAACGTCTAGCCCAGTGCAAAAATCCGGCCCTTGTGCTTGAAGTATCACCGCTCGCAAATCACGCTGCTTCTTGATTTGTTTAATCACCCCATCAAGTTGTTTGAACATCTCAAAGTTCAGTGCATTACGTTTACTTTCATTAGCCAAGGTTACATAGGCGACTTGCTTAGCAGTGGTTAGTGTTATCATTATTGTCTCCTCTGACCAGTATCAATTTACCTCAACATCTGATTGATGTCATGTTCCCGTTACTAGCACTTGATATACTCTGCTTGCGCAATGCACTGTACTCATTTTTAAATATCGGTATAACTTAAATACAGTGAGTTACAAAATAGTCTATATTTCTCAGGGAACTAGATTTATTTTATGTCAGTCTATTGAGCGCCTATCTGGCCATTGAAAACAACATTGCTAGCGACATAACGATTCTAAGGAGACACGCGATGCATTTATCCCCTTCGGGCCCAAAGTATTTCTATCATTCAGTTTTAGCTGGGCTCTGTTCGTTAGCCTTGGTGGGCTGCTCTGAACCGCAACAACAAAACCAGAGCATGCCAGCGCCGGCGGTGTCTGTTTATGAAGTGGCGATGCAAGAGGTTGGTAATTATCGCGAGTTTGTCGCTCGCACCGAGGCCTTTCAGGAGGCAGATATTCGTGCTCGAGTTGAGGGTGAACTCATTGAGCGGACTTTCCGTGAGGGAGCATATGTAGAAAAAGGCCAAACGCTATTTAAAATTGATGCATCGGAATACACCGCCAGTGTGAGTGAAATTGAAGCGTCCTTAAAAAGTAATCGTGCAGCGGCCTCTCGAGCTGAGCGAGATCTTAAGCGAGGGCGTGAAATTGCCAAAGATGGGTTTATTTCTGAGGCAGACTTAGACAAATTGCAAACGAACTTAGATCAAGCCCAAGCCGCTGTTAAGTCCAGTGAAGCGGCATTAGAAAAGGCCAAGCTGAACCTCAGTTACACCACTATCGACGCGCCATTTAGTGGCCGCATAGGTAAAGTGAGCTTTGATGTGGGCAATATCGTTAACCCACAATCCGGAGCCTTGGCACAACTAACAGATATCGACCCCATTTATGTTAGTTTTCAAGTAGAAGAATCCGATTACATCAGTTACCAACAGTCGCATCAGCAAACTAATAATAGCCCTGAAGATGTCCCTTTAGATTTAAGCCTGCGCTTACCCAATGATACTGACTTTGAACAGCCGGGTACGCTGGATTTTGCCGATACTAAAATTGACCGTAGCACGGGGACGGTTGAGTTACGTGCCAAATTTGATAACCCCAATGGCATTGTAATGCCGGGTTTGTTTGTAACCTTAGTGGTTGAGAGTCAAGACAAGCAGTCGCAAGCCTTGGTGCCCCAAGCAGCGGTGCAGGAAAATCAACAAGGCAAATTTGTTTTGGTTGTCAAAGATGACAATACAGTGGCGCAGCGTTTGGTGGATTTGGGTCGACGCATCGATGCGATGTGGGTGGTTAAATCAGGTATTGAGCAAGGCGAGCGGGTTATTGTCGAAGGCCTACAAAAAGTGCGCTCAGGGGTGGAAGTAAATCCTGTTGTTAAACAAGTCGACGCCAAAACCGGCACCATCAGTGACCAACAATAAGCGAGTCTAGGATGATCAGTAAAACTTTTATATCCAGGCCCAAGCTGGCGCTAGTGATCTCCATTGTTATTACATTGGCTGGGCTTATCTCTTTGACCCAGCTGCCCGTCAATATGTATCCGCAAATCACGCCGCCGCAGGTATCGGTGACCGCGATTTACCCCGGGGCCAGCGCACAGACCATTGAAGAGACAGTTATTCGTCCCATTGAAGAGCAAATTAATGGCGTCGAAGACATGATGTACATCGAGTCCACATCCAGTAACAATGGCTCGGCAACCATCACCGTTTATTTTAATGTCGGTACAGACACCGATATGGCCCAAGTGAATGTGCAAAACAGGGTGGCGTTGGCAGAACCTAGTTTGCCTCAGGAAGTACGCCGTCAGGGGGTAACGGTAAAGAAAAAATCTAGCAACATGTTGATGGGCATAAGTTTGTACTCAGAAGACCCCAACATGGATGCTATGTTCTTAAGTAACTACGCCACTAATTATCTTACTGAGCCACTCGGGCGTATCCCTGGGGTTGCCTCTGCCGAGGTGATGGGTGAGAAAACCTATTCCATGCGTATTTGGTTACGGCCAGATAAAATGGCCTCCCTAGGAGTAACAGTTGCGGAAGTGAAGGCTGCACTGGAGGAGCAAAACACCTTGGTCGCCGCCGGTAAGCTGGGCGCTGCTCCGGCGCTACCCAACCAACAATTCGAATATGCGATTCAAGCTCAGGGGCGGCTTGTCTCTGCCGATGAGTTCGGACAAACCATTGTGCGTGCTAATTTGGACGGTAACTTTGTGCGTCTTAAAGACATCGCGCGCATAGAGCGGGGCTCAAAAAGCTATTCAGGTAGTGCTACATTCAATCAAAAAGACACCGGTTTTATTGTTATTTATCAGCTCACCGACGCCAATGCCACGGCGGTTGCTGAGCAAGTTAAAAAACGTATGGCGGAACTGTCTAAGCAGTTTCCTGATGGCCTTGAATACAAAGTGCCTTATGACACCACTGAGTTTATTAATCGCTCCATTGATGAGGTGGTCGTAACTCTTTATCAAGCGGTGGCATTGGTCATCTTGGTGGTGTTTCTATTTTTGCAAAATTGGCGTGCCACCTTGGTACCAACTGTGGCGATCCCGGTATCGCTCATTGGTACTTTTGCGGCGATGATGGCGATGGGCTACTCCATTAACCTGATTACGTTATTTGGTTTAGTACTGGCGATCGGCATTGTCGTGGATGATGCCATCATCGTGATAGAAAACGTTGAGCGCATACTCAGAGAGGACAAGCTGCCCATTAAGGAAGCAGTGACCAAAGCCATGGAGCAGGTGAGCGGGCCTATTGTGGCCACAACGTTGGTGCTGTTAGCGGTGTTTGTACCCGTAGGCTTTATGCCAGGTATCACCGGAGAGTTATACAAGCAATTTTCTGTCACCATTAGCTTTGCTGTACTGATTTCATCAATCAATGCCCTGACACTGAGCCCGGCGCTCTGTAGTTTGTTGTTGTCAGCTGAAAAAATGAAGCCAATAAAATGGTTACGACCTTTTGAAAACGCCATAACCCGCTCCACTAAGAGTTACACCGGTGTGGTTGGATTTATGCTCAAACGAGCAGGGCGGATAGGTATTGTTGTGGTGGCGCTATTTGTTGCTACCGGTTGGTTTGCTACTAATGTACCTACCGGATTTGTGCCCCCAGAAGACCAAGGCTTTGTCTTTGTTGATGTGCAGTTGCCAGATGCCGCCGCGATTAATCGTACCGATGCTGTGGTAAAGAAAATCAGCGATGTGATCATGCAAGACCCAGCCACTGAAGATTTTATTGGCGTCTCCGGGTTCTCTTTACTTGGCGGTGCTGGCTCAAACAACGCGTTGGGCATTATGGTGCTCAAAGACTGGGAGCAGCGAACGGCACCAGATATGGGCTTAAAACAGATTATTACCCGTATCCAAGGGCAGTTATGGGCCATGCCAGATGCCCAGATTATGGCCTTTAATGCACCGCCTATCCCAGGGTTGGGCAATAGCTCGGGGTTTGAGTATCGATTATTAGACTCCGAAGGTAGAGACCCAGCCGAGCTCGCGCAAGTTATGAATGGTTTGATATACGATGCCAACCAACGCCCTGAACTGCAAAATGTATTTAGTACATTCCGCGCCAATGTGCCGCAATACTTTTTAGAGGTCGATCGCAATAAAGCGAAAGCACAAGGGATCACCTTGAGCAATATTTTCTTAACCCTGCAAGCGCAGTTAGGCTCGCTCTATGTGAACGACTTTAATCAGTTTAGCCGCACTTATCAGGTCACCATTCAAGCTGAGGCACAATTCCGTGCTGAACCTGCTGATTTACAGCATTACTATGTACGCAATAGTGAGGGGGATATGGTCCCTCTGACGACCATAGCCACGCTGAAGCCTATTCTTGGCCCTACCAGTATGAACCACTTCAATTTATATAGAAGTACCAGTATTACCGGCAGTGCTGCACCTGGTTATTCCAGTGGGGATGCCATTGCGGTCATGAAGGAGCTCTCCGCACAGCTGCCCAATGGCTATATTTTTGATTGGGCAGGTCAAACACGACAAGAAATTTTAGCGGGCGACCTCGCGCCGGTACTCTTCTCACTGGCGGTTCTATTTGTGTTCTTGTTCTTGGTCGCGCAATACGAGAGTTGGACGATTCCGTTTGCGGTCATAGCCGCTGTACCCTTGGCTATTTTTGGGGCCATGGCTACCTTGTTTACGGTGGGAATGACGAACAATATCTACGCCCAAGTCGGCTTTGTACTGCTAATAGGTATGTCGACTAAGACAGCTATCTTGATTGTTGAGTTTGCTATGGAGCAACGCAAGGCTGGGCAGAGTATCTTTGATGCCGCGCAGATAGCCGCATCGCAGCGCTTCAGAGCGGTCTTAATGACGGCCTTGTCTTTCGTCCTAGGTGTGTTACCGCTGGTGTTGGCCAGTGGCGCTGGGGCGGCAAGTCGTGTGTCTTTAGGTGTCACAGTGATGTCAGGCATGATTGCCGCAACTGTGTTTGGTACCTTGTTTGTGCCCCTATTTTACACCTATATTCAGCATATGCGCGAGGGTGTAAAGAGACGACTCGGGATTAATAGCTAAAGTTTAAAGCAGTGCACTAAGAGCCGGGAATTTCCCGGCTTTTTATTGGTCGCGAGACAATGCACATTCTTATCAAGTTTTGTTATTATCGCCAGAAATAAGCATCAACGGGATCAGCACCATGTCAGGGCCGCGCCTATTCACTGAACAAGAAATAACTCATCATGCCTATGAAGTATTCTTGGAGCTTGCACCTGAGCACTTGTCCGAGCAGGATATCAACGATTTTAACGAGCATCGTGAGGCTCTGGGGTTTATAGAAGAAAGTGCGCCAAGTGAGCAATGGCAAGGGATTGTGGCGATGGAAATCGAGCCGGAGTTTTACAGTGAGGTGAGCATCGGGCTCGAGCTGGAGAATGAAGACTTGGTATTCGCACGGGTATTGATCAGCCGTGATAAAGATGCGCCATTTTGTCACGTTATTTGGAAAGAGTAAGCACTAACTATGCGTTTTATCGCTCTATTAATTGCTTGTTGGAGTGTAAGTTGTTGGGCCGTTGACCCATTTGAAGACTTTCATGAATACGGACAGTTGACGGATGCAGAAATCCACGAAATTCACCAAGGTGAAATGTTTTACGGCGATGCCGAGTTTGGCTTTATCGTGACTCGAGGTAACACCGATTCAACGAGCTTTAAGCTACGTAGCAATATTTACCAAGACTTCACCCATTGGCGCAATCAGTTCAAATTTGACTCTTTATACCGTCGTGATGTTGATGCTGAAACCGGCGAAGAAACTATTTCGGCGCAACGATTTTTTGGCTCTGCACAAACGAACTACAAAGTAGGCGAAAAAAACGCCTCGTTATTCTTTTACGCCGATTACGAGGAAGATGAATTCAGTGGTTTGGAGTACAAGGCCACAGTGGCAACCGGCTATGGTAATCGTCTCTACAAAGGGGTGAAAAACACCGTGGACTTTGACATCGGCCCTGGTCTATATCGCTCTGAGGGCAAACCCGCTGAAGAAGGTGAAGAGCCGACTGAAAGTGAAACGGGTTACTTACTGCGCTTGGCTTTACAGTGGGAGCGCACGGTCTCTAAACGTACTCGTTTTAATCAGTTTATCAGTGCTGAGCAGTCACTTTCAGGGCTGAATTCGCGGCTAAAATCAGAAACTTCTTTGATCAGCCAAATTATGGGGCAGTTATCACTTAAATTTGCTTATTTATATCGTTATAACTCCAAACCGGAAGAAGATAAGCGCAATTTCGACTCAGAATTAAGCGCCACTTTCGTCTATAGTTTCAATTAATGTTAGCGCTGCGCTGACACAAAAAGGAATAGTATGTATCAACATAAGCAAACTGCTTGGGCCATTCTCATTATTTTATTGTGGGTGGGCGGCTTTTTGGGATTAGCCTTTTACCTGATGGAAGGGGATGGTCCGATGATGCTGTTTGCGGCCATTTTAGTGATACTGGCATTTTTATTTCATGGCTTAACAGTGCGTGTAGATGAACAGGGCGTAGAATGGTTTTTTGGCCCTGGTATCGCTAAAAAGCGACTCGCATTTGATGAGATTAAATCGGTTGCTGTTGTCAGTAACTCGTTTCGTCATGGGGTGGGCATTCGCATTACTCATGATGGCTGGGTATACAATGCCAGTGGCTTTGCTGCTGTAGCCATCGAGCTGCATGACGGCACATTTTATCGCGTTGGCAGTAATGACGCTGATAATCTGGCTAAGCACATTAGTGCTCACTTACCGGCTCAGGAACAAAGCTAAAAAAAGGCGCTTAAGCGCCTTTTTTAAAGAGTCACAGACAACTATTCGTGGTCGTGATCACATCCCCCTTCGCCGTGAACATGGCCATGGGCTAATTCATCAGCGGTGGCATCGCGTACATCTACAATTTCCACGTCAAATTTTAGGTGGACACCTGCAAGTGGGTGGTTACCGTCAACGATCACATCTTCACCTTGAATATCGACGATAATAACTGTTTGCTCACCGTCATCAGTGGTGGCGCGGAATTGCATGCCCACTTCAATATCCATACCATCGAACATTGATTTAGGTACAGCCTGCATCAATTGCTCATGACGCTCACCATAGCCATCTTCCGGCGCGATTTCGACACTCAGGGTATCACCTGCTTGTTTACCAATTAGCGCATTCTCTAAGCCTGGGATCAAAAAGCCAGTGCCAACGATAAAGACTAATGGCTCACCATCAAAGGTATTGTCGATGGTGTTATCGGCTTTGTCGACTACGCTGTAGTGCATAGTTACGACTTTCTTCTCGGCTATATTCATAACGTTTCCCAATTATTCTTCAGTGAGTGAGTAAGGGAGTGGCTCAATACTGAACATCACCTCAGGTGCGTGTTTTGCACGAAGTTGACTGTCGAGTTCAAGATCGTTTGGCAACACTGCCAAGCCATAAAGTCTGCCTTGATCAACCGCTTGTGCTATCAAGGTGCCACCGCGACGCCAATTGTCACCAACCTGACGTTCTAAATCCACTGGCTGTACTTGACCCTCTGTGAGCGGTGGCGCTAGTTTGCTGTCTGCTTGCGCAGAGAGTACGAACATCGCGCGTTTGTTTTTACCTAGGTACTTCATGCGCGCGACAGTCTCTTGACCAGTGTAGCAGCCTTTACTAAAGCTGATGCCGCCAAGCGCATGTAAATTAACCATTTGCGGGACGTATTCATCAATTGCGGCAGCACATAAGCTGGGCTCTGCGGCCTTAATTTGCGCGCACAAAAAAGCCTCGCTTGAGTGCGCGGGTGCTAAGGTGTCGGCATCGGCTACAACAAGGTAACGGTCATCGGCAAGAGTGAGCACCAACCCTTCAGGTAGGTTGGTCGCGGGATTATCAAGGTTGACTCCTAAGTGCGCACCTAAAGCTTGTTTGTCACCTAACACGCCAGATACCTGTTGCGTCATAGAGGTGATTTCAACTTGGCTAAATACCGCATATTTCTTTAGCTCTCGCAGCGCTGCTTCGGCCTCATCGGCGCTACAAATTAATAAATAGCCTTGCTGATAAGCTGCGATGCGAAAGCAGGCCCATAGCTTTCCTTTTGCGCTGCATTGCCCTGCCCACAGCCAAGTGTTTGGCTCAACAAGGTTGATATCTTGTGTGAGTTGTCCTTGCAGGTAAGATTTAGCATCAACACCACTAACGTAGATCGCAACATAATCTGTTGCGTAAACAGTAAATGCAGACATACACGACTCCTTAGGTACGCAAGCTAATGACAAGCGCAAGTGTATCGTAAGCGTCGCAGTGATGACACCCGATAGACGCAAAATAGCTGTGAGTAGCAACAGTTTTTGCTAAACTGCGGCGCAGTAAACCATAAAGAGGTAAACCATGGCGAAGTTAGACAGTAAAGCACGCTTACGTTGGGCGTGTCGCAGAGGCATGCTTGAGCTTGATGTGTTGTTTATGCCCTTTGTTGAAGAGGCGTACGACTCCCTTAATGATGATGACAAGGCGACGTTTCAACGTTTGTTGGCGGCTGATGATCCCGATTTATTTGCTTGGTTTATGGGTCATGAGCAATGCGAAGACGCAGAACTTGCGCGTATGGTTAAAATCATTCTAGACCGCGTACGTGTATAGAGGTGTATTTTCTGCCAATACGGCGAATCACCGGCCTTTGTTGGGGCTAGTCGGGCTTATCTACATAATACTCGTGTTTAGTCAGCCGCAATGGCTATGGGCTTTGCTATGTGCAATTGTGCTCATGATCGCGAGTTGGCATGGCTGGCGGGTATATAAGCGTTGCTGGCCGCGCTATGGCATTATTACTATTGACAAACAGCAAGTAGAATTACATGGCCAAGGCATTGAACTCAGTGGCAAGCTATTAAAGGGAACTAAGGTATTCAATGGCCTGGTATGGCTGCATTTGCAAAGTACCTACACCGGCGCTAAGCGGCACGTGTTTATAGCGGATAAGGCGATGGCGCCCGAGCAGTTTCGTGACTTAGCTCGGGCTGTTAACGAAAACCTTAAAGACCCAGTGTCGCAGGATTAAGCTCGGTGATATGGCTATGCGGTAAACGCTCTGGGTAGTCCAAGGTGTAGTGTAGGCCTCGGCTTTCTTTGCGCGCTAAGGCACTGTGGATAATAAGCTCGGCAACTTGGACGAGGTTACGTAGCTCCAATAAGTTATTGCATACTCGGAAATTCGCATAATACTCATGGATCTCTTGTTGCAATAACTCTACTCGACGCAGTGCACGCTCAAGGCGTTTGGTCGAGCGCACAATGCCGACGTAATCCCACATAAATAGCCTGAGCTCATGCCAGTTATGGGTAATGACGACCTCTTCATCGGAGTTAGTGACCCGGCTTTCGTCCCAATCGGGCAGGGTGCTAGGCTCTGCAGGTAACCCCAATTTTGCGACAATGTCTTTGGCTGCAGCTTGGGCAAAGACAATACACTCCAACAACGAGTTGCTAGCCATGCGATTCGCTCCATGCAGACCCGTGTAGGCGACCTCGCCAATGGCATAGAGATTGTCCAAGTCGGTTTTGCCGTTAAAGTCGGTCATCACGCCGCCACAGGTGTAGTGCGCTGCAGGGACTACCGGAATGGGTTCTTTGGTGATATCGATTCCCACACTTAGGCACTTGGCGTAAATGGTGGGGAAGTGCTCGATGATAAATTCTTTATCACGATGGGAGATGTCTAAATAGACACAATCAGCCCCTAAACGCTTCATTTCAAAATCAATGGCTCTGGCTACGACATCGCGAGGGGCTAGCTCGGCGCGCTCGTCAAACTCCGGCATAAAGCGTGTACCATCTGGGCGCAATAAATAAGCTCCCTCACCGCGCATTGCCTCGGTAATTAAAAAGTTCTGTAATTTTGGATGATACAAGCTTGTGGGATGAAACTGGTTAAACTCCATGTTAGCCACTCGGCAGCCTGCTCGCCACGCCATGGCAATGCCATCGCCACTGGCAACATCAGGATTTGAGGTATACAAATACACCTTACTGGCGCCGCCGGTGGCTAAAGCAATAAAGCGAGCGCTGAGAATTTCTACTTGCTCTTTGGCACGGTTATAAACATACACGCCATGACAATGTTTTCCGTCGCGCCCAAGTTTGGCGTCGGTAATAAGGTCGATGGCGTTGTAATTCTCTAACAAGGTAATATTAGGGTGTGCTTGCACCCGCTCAATCAGCGTTGTTTGCACTGCTTTACCAGTGGCATCGGCGGCGTGCAGAATACGGCGATGGCTGTGTCCGCCTTCACGAGTTAAATGGTAACGCTCATGACCTTTGTCATCGGTTTCCATATCAAAAGGGACACCTTGCTCTATTAGCCAGCGCATGCAAGCCTTCGCATTCGATGCTGTGTAGTGCACAGCCTCACGATCGCACAGCCCAGCACCTGCTTCTAAGGTGTCTTCAACGTGCGACTCAATGCTGTCGTTTTGCTTGTCGAAAACGGCAGCAATACCGCCTTGGGCATATAAAGTCGACCCTTCTCGCAGTGCACCTTTACTAATAACCGTAACTTGGCAATGGTTGGCAAGTGACAAGGCCAGTGATAAACCAGCGGCACCGCTACCTATGACGGTAACGTCGCTGTGATGTTGTTTGTTTGGGTTCATGTTATAATGTGGCTTGAGGTTTTTATACCTACGTGGCTCTATATGTATCATATTTACGGGTGTCACACGACTTTAGTTGCTTGCCAATGCAAAAATAATTGCCCAAGCGCGAACTTTTTCATTTTACTCAGGTCAGACACAGTGTATTTGGTAGCAAAGATGCAGCAAGAAAAGCACGACAACGCAGAGGAGTACCGGCTCGAATGAGCGAGCAGGATTTGGATTTAGCGCTGGTAAGAAAGGTTCAACAAGGAGATAAAAATGCTTATAACCTGTTGGTCACCAAATATCAGAATAAGGTTGCAGGATTGATTTCTCGTTACGTTGCCAATCAAGGCGATGTTGCAGATGTAGCTCAGGAGGCGTTTATTAAAGCCTATCGGGCCCTGCCTAACTTTCGGGGCGACAGTGCGTTTTATACTTGGTTATACCGTATCGCGGTGAACTGTGCGAAAAATTACTTAGTAGCACAGGGTCGTCGGCCGCCTGCGAATGATGTAGATGCAGATGAAGCAGAGTTTTACGAGGGCGCTGATTTATTGCGCTCAAATTCAACGCCCGAGAATTTGCTTCTGAGTGACGAAGTCAGAGACGTTATTTTTGCAACCATAGATAAGCTACCAGAAGATTTAAAAACAGCCATCACTCTGCGGGAGCTAGAGGGGATGAGCTACGAGGAAATCGCTGCGGTGATGGATTGCCCTGTGGGTACGGTACGTTCGCGTATATTTCGTGCCCGAGAAGCGATAGATAATAAGTTAACTCCGTTAATAGGTGAGTCTTAATATGACTAAAGCAAAGTGTAGTGAGCAGGATAAGGCGTTTGTCTCTGCTTTGGTTGACAACGAAGTGTCTTTGGACGATGTCCAAACTGACGATATTGATTCGCAAACCTTAGCCCGCTACAGCCTGATTGGCGACGCGATGCGCTCAGAGACCGCGCCTTCAATTCAATTAGATATTGCCGCTTCGGTTGCTAAGCAATTAGAAAACGAACCTGTCCATGCTGAATTCGGCCAACAACAAGCACAACAACAGCCAGCCGCATCACAGCAAAACGCTCAGGTTATTTCTGGTGGATGGTGGCGTGGTATCGCCCAAACAGCGATTGCCGCAAGTGTTGCTGTGGTTGCTGTAGTGGGTGTGCAACAATATGGCACTTCTGATTCAGAGCAAAGCGACTTGCCACCTTTGCAATCGCAGCCATTTTTAGGTTCCGCATCGCCGGTAAGTTATTCTTCGGAGCCGGCGCTTGATAACGCCGAGCGTGGTTTAAGAGAATTGCAGAAGCAGCGTATTGGTGCGCTTGTTATGGAGCACCAGCGACAAACCCGTGAAGCGGCGCGCATCGCTGCTAACGACGAGTCACAAAGTAAAAAGGACCAGTAACGAGTAATGAAGTACCTGTATGTTGCGCTTTTTAGTCTGTGGCTGACTCCTGCGTTGGCCATGTCCGAGATGACCGCTAAACAGTGGTTGGATAACATGGCTACGGCCGTTAAGCAGCGCAACTTTGTTGCTTCTTTCGTGGTCGTCAAAGACCGTGCCATGGAGCCTTATCGTTGGAGCCATGGTATTTATCAAGAGCAGGAGTTAGAGCTTCTTACGCTGTTAAATGGTGCCGGCTTGGAAATGGTGCGAGTTGATGATCAGGTCACCTATTACGAGCCGCAAAATCAGCCATATTCAATCGCTACTAATACCATCGCTGGGCCTATTCCCGAAGTCTTATTTAGCGATATTGATAAGTTGCAAAGCAACTACCGCTTTGTGCTTGGAAATAAAGGACGTATCGCTGGGCGACCGGCACAGCAAATTCGCATCGAAGCGAAAGACCAAGATAAGTACAATTACTGGTTATGGCTGGATACTGAAACCTCGTTATTGCTCAAATCCGCTTATGTGAATCACAGTGGTGAGTTGCTAGAGCAGTTACAGTTAAGCCATATCAGTGTGACCGAGCAACCCGCTCCGGAGCTGGTGGAAATCAGTCAACGTGAATTTCCCACGCCGCTGCCGAAACTAAATGGGCAAAGCGGTGAAAGCAGCTGGAGTATCGGGTGGCTGCCGCAAGGATTTGAACTGCTTAAAGCCGACCGCCATAAACTGAACATGAATAACGAGCTGGCCGATTACTACCTTTATTCTGACGGCTTAGTTGATGTCTCGGTGTTTGTGCAGCGGCCTCTAGCTAGTCAGCGTCCCAGCGGTGCACTGACCTCGGGAGCAACTACCGTGTATATTCATAATGCCGGAGCTTACGATGTTTCGGTGATAGGAAATATCCCGACGGCAACCGCGAAAAACATTGCCGAATCCGTCCAGCGTCCTCTGTAGATTATGATTGAGCAAACCCTAACGGTGGTATCAGTGAAAGGGGATACCGCCTTTTTGAAAAGCGAACAAAAGCCAGCTTGTGCAGGGTGCAACGGTAAATGTGGCGCGCAAATCTTTGCCAAGTTATTCAAAACCGACAAAAAAACCTTCCCGTATCAATTTTCTGAACCTGTCGTTGTGGGGCAAAAAGTGAAGTTAGCCTTGGATGACTCCCACATTGTCAGCAGTTCGTTTGTTGTTTATATCTGGCCATTGTTGGCGGCATTGGTGAGCGCCGTGCTTGTGCAAAGTGTTTTAGGCTTAAGCGAACTGGCGCAAATTGGCACTGCTGTGGTGGCCGGTTTCGTTGGCTTTGTCATGGCAAAACAACGCCTTGCGCAGGTTGTTCATGATGTAAAAGTATTAAAAATTTACCCTTTGAGCCTACCTATTTCGCAAAGAGTTGGTGATTAGCGTCAATTAAAGGTAAAATCGGGCCTTTATTTACACGAGCTCAAGTTTAAGAAGTCAGAATCCAATTTATGAAGCATATCCGTAACTTTTCGATTATCGCCCATATCGACCATGGTAAATCGACCCTTTCCGATCGTTTGATCCAAGTATGTGGCGGGTTAACCGACCGCGAAATGCAGCAGCAAGTTCTGGATTCAATGGACCTCGAGCGTGAGCGTGGTATTACCATCAAAGCGCAAAGTGTAACCTTGAATTACACCGCCAAAGACGGTGAAACTTATCAGCTTAATTTTATCGACACCCCAGGGCACGTTGACTTCTCCTATGAAGTATCGCGTTCTCTTGCGGCCTGTGAAGGCGCGTTGCTTGTTGTTGATGCTGGCCAGGGTGTAGAAGCACAAACCTTAGCCAACTGTTACACTGCCATTGAAATGGACTTAGAAGTGGTGCCTATTCTTAATAAAATAGACCTACCACAAGCAGATCCACTGCGTGTTGCCGAAGAAATAGAGGACATTGTCGGGATTGATGCCACTGATGCCGTGCAGTGCAGTGCAAAAACAGGAATTGGTATCGACGATGTGCTAGAGCGTATCGTTCGCGATATCCCGCCACCGCAGGGCGACACCGACGGGCCTCTTAAAGCACTGATTGTCGACTCGTGGTTTGACCCTTATCAAGGCGTTGTGTCTTTGGTGCGCATTGTTCAAGGCGAGCTGAAAACGGGCGACAAGATTAAAATCATGTCGAACGAGCAAGTTCATATTGCTGACAAGGTGGGTATCTTTACCCCTAAACAAACTAATACTGGCACACTGAAAACGGGCGAAGTAGGCTTTGTAATCGCTGGTATTAAAGAAATCCATGGTGCGCCAGTCGGTGATACGATTACCTTGGCGAAAAACTCAGCACAAGAACGTTTACCTGGCTTCCAGCGCGTTAAGCCACAGGTATATGCAGGCATGTTCCCGATCTCTTCGGATCAATACGAGGCATTTCGTGATGCTCTTGATAAGCTCAGTCTCAATGATGCATCGCTGTTCTTCGAACCGGAGAACTCAACCGCATTAGGTTTTGGTTTCCGTTGTGGCTTCTTGGGCATGTTGCACATGGAAATCATCCAAGAACGCTTAGAGCGTGAATATGATATTGACCTCATTACAACCGCGCCTACGGTAATCTATGAGGTTGAGACCAAAGACGGCACGATTCAGATTGATAATCCATCGCAGTTGCCTGCTGTAAACGATATTCTTGAAATTCGCGAGCCTATTGTTGAGGCCAATATTCTTGTGCCACAAGAATACTTAGGCAGCGTTATTACTTTGTGTGTTGATAAGCGCGGCGTGCAAACGCGTATGAATTATCATGGTAACCAAGTGGCTATCACATACGAACTGCCGATGGCTGAAGTGGTGATGGATTTCTTCGATAAGCTGAAGTCGACCAGCCGTGGTTTTGCCTCTCTGGATTATAACTTTAAAGAATTCCGTACCTCAGACATGGTGCGGGTTGATATTCTTATTAACGGCGACCGTGTTGATGCCCTAGCGATGATTTGTCACCGCGATAATGCTCAAGGGCGAGGCCGTGAGCTCGCAGAAGCACTGCGCGAACTTATCCCAAGGCAGATGTTTGATATCGCAATTCAAGCGGCTATTGGCAATCACGTTATTGCCCGCTCAACAGTTAAGCAATTGCGTAAAAATGTAATCGCTAAATGTTATGGTGGCGACGTAAGCCGTAAGAAAAAGCTCTTGCAGAAGCAAAAAGAAGGTAAAAAGCGTATGAAGCAGCTTGGTAACGTGGAAGTGCCTCAAGACGCCTTTTTAGCAATTTTGAAAGTTGGCAAATAATAACAAAAGGAAATGCCTCTGATGGCCGGATATTTCTCCATATTTTTGGTGTTATTAACCCTTGGCTCTGGGTTAATTTGGTTGGTTGACCATCTTGTATATGCACCTAAACGTAAAGAGCGTATAGCCCTAGCTGAAGGGGCGGCGGGTAAAGAACTTGATGAAGAGTTGAAGCAAGAAATCGCGCCTGAGCCTGTGCTTACCGAGCATGCTAAGTCGATTTTCCCGATGATCGCTATCATAACGCTGTTTCGCTCTTTCATTTTTGAACCCTTCCAAATTCCATCGGGGTCAATGATGCCGACCCTTTTGGTGGGGGACTTTATCCTTGTACAGAAATACTCCTACGGCGTTAAAGACCCGGTCTGGCGCAGTGAGCTTATTGAGACTGGCAAGCCGGAGCGCGGTGATATTGCGGTATTTAAGTACCCAGTTGATCCAAAACTAGATTTTATTAAACGTGTCATTGGGCTGCCTGGTGATGCCATTGTGTATCGCAATAAGCAGCTGTATATCAAGCCAAACTGCGCCGAGGGTGAGCGTACTCAAGGTGCATTGCAATGTGGCGAATATAATAAAATTGCGCTAGAGATCATCAATAAGGATGAGTTTTTCTCGCATCGAGGTGACTCCTTGGTGCGGTTGCAAGAGAGTTTGGGGGAAGTTGAGCATGACATTCTGATTAACCCAACGTTGCCTGAATTTAAGAGCAATTATTATCGCCAGCAGGGATCAAAAATTGATGAATGGATCGTTCCCGAAGGCCACTATTTTATGATGGGTGACAACCGTGATAGTAGCAAAGATGGACGCGCTTGGGGGTTTGTACCTGAGGCTAACCTTGTCGGTAAGGCCGTGTTTATTTGGATGAGTTTTGAATTTGAACATGAACCAGATAGCGCGCTTCCAAGTTGGGTTCCAACCGGCGTACGATTCGAACGCCTAGGTAATATTCAGTAACAATGAAGAAAAACGTAGCAGAACTTTATAAAAAAATTGGTTATACCTTTAGTGAGCAAAACTTACTAGAGCAAGCCCTTACACACCGCAGCCATAAAGGCCAGCATAACGAGCGCTTGGAGTTCTTAGGTGACTCTATCCTCAGCTTCGTTATTGCCGATGCGTTGTACCACAAGTTTCCTAAAGCGCGAGAGGGCGATTTAAGCCGTATGCGCTCGACCTTGGTTCGTGGGCAAACACTTGCCGAATTTGGCGTTGAATTTGAATTGGGTGATTACCTGCGCTTGGGCCCCGGTGAGCTAAAAAGTGGCGGTTATCGCCGTGAGTCTACATTAGCTGATGCGGTAGAAGCGATCATCGGTGCGGTGTTCTTAGACTCCGATATCGATACCTGCCGTGACCTAGTACTAAGCTGGTATGCCACTCGCCTTGAGTCAATTTCCCCTGGAATGAATCAAAAAGATCCAAAAACTCTACTACAAGAGTTTTTACAGGCGCGCAAACTTCCCTTGCCGGGCTACACTGTGATTGATACGAAAGGTCAAGCGCACAATCAAACATTCACGGTTGAATGTATTGTCGAAGGCATGGACAGCATTATTTCTGTAGGCAGTTCACGCCGTAAAGCAGAGCAAAAAGCGGCGGAAAAAGCCTTAAAGATGTTAAAGAATGACAGCTGATATGCAAACAAATACCCATTGCGGTATGGTCGCCATTGTTGGCCGCCCCAATGTAGGAAAATCGACCTTGCTTAATAAAATTGTTGAGCAAAAAGTCAGTATTACCTCGCGTAAGCCACAGACCACGCGCCATCGCATTATGGGTATCCACACCGAAGATAATTACCAAACTGTTTACGTTGACACGCCAGGCTTACACGTAGAGGAAAAACGTGCCATTAACCGGCTAATGAACCGCGCAGCATCAAGCTCTATTGGTGATGTTGAATTGGTGATTTTTGTTGTTGAGGGGACGCATTGGACTGATGATGATGAAATGGTACTCAGCAAAGTCAGTGGCGGCAAAACCCCGGTGTTGGTCGTGATCAATAAGACCGATCAAGTTAAAGACAACAACTTGATTTTGCCGCACATTAAGTGGCTCAGTGAGAAAGGCGATTTTGCTGGCATTATTCCAGTATCGGCAAAACACAACCGCAATCTTGATTTGATCAAAAAAGAGGTACGTGCTCGCTTGCCAGAAAGTGAGTTCTACTTTCCAGAAGATTATATTACCGATCGCTCAATGCGGTTTTTAGCGGCTGAAGTAGTGCGTGAAAAGCTGATGCGCTTTATGGGTGATGAGCTGCCTTACTCGGTTACTGTAGAGATTGAACAGTTTAAGTGGCAAGACAATGGTGTATGGCATATTAATGCACTGATCCTTGTTGAGCGTGAAACGCAAAAACGTATGGTGATCGGTAACAAAGGTGAAAAGTTAAAAACTATCGGCCGAGAAGCACGTAAAGACCTTGAGCATATGCTCGATAATAAAGTGTTTTTAGAGCTTTGGGTGAAGGTCAAATCAGGTTGGGCAGATGACGAGAGAGCACTGCGCAGCTTAGGTTATGGCGAAGATTAAACGCCGATGGAAGCCGGTTTTGACCGTGCCTTTTTACTTCATCGTCGAGCCATTAGTGACTCGCAGTGGCTCGCTGATTTTTTAGTACAACACCGTGGTATGATGCGCATGATCGTGCGTCTCAGTGGTAAACACGCCGTAAAACATAAGGCTCAGTTACAGCCTTTCCAACCTTTGCTCATACGCTATCAAGGCGGCGGCGATCTTAAGTATTTGCAGCATTTCGAACTATCAGGCTCACAGCCCGCTTTAATTGGTGACAAACTATATTGTGGTTTTTACATGAACGAGTTGGCCGTGCGTATCGTACCTTTGAACGAGCCGCTGGAGCAGGTGTACGACCTTTATCAAGCGCAGCTCAAGGCCCTAGCGGCCACTAACCACATGGCAGCGAGCTTACGCCATTACGAACTCACTTTATTGGAAAGCTTGGGTTATGGTGTTGATTTTGAATACGATAATATCGGTAAAGAAATCAGCGCTGATTGTCATTATGACTACTATCCAGAGCAAGGGTGGGTGATGCAACAACAGCCTAAATATGGCTATGGTTTTAGCGGTAAGCAAGTGCTTGCAATGGCTGCGCGTGAGTTTACAGATCCTGAAATTCAACAGGCGGCGAAGCATTTTTGTCGCTTTCTACTTAAACCCTTGCTAGGCAATAAGCCATTGAAAAGCAGAGAATTATTTAAATCAAGGTAAGGCAGCAATGAAAGAAATTCTATTAGGCATTAACGTTGATCATATCGCCACCTTGCGCCAGGCGCGTGGCACTCGTTACCCTGATCCTGCCCATGGCGCAGCAATCGCTGAGCATGCGGGCGCTGATGGTATTACTATCCACCTGCGCGAAGACCGTCGTCATATCCAAGACCGCGATGTGTATGTGATGAAAGACACCATTCAAACCCGCATGAACTTAGAAATGGCGGTGACTGAACAGATGCTGGCCATTGCCCTTGAGGTACAACCCGCGTTTGTATGCCTAGTACCAGAAAAGCGTGAGGAGCTCACCACCGAAGGGGGGCTTGATGTGGTCGGTCAATTCGATAAAGTTGCCGACGCAGTTAAACGACTCACAGCTGCAGGTATCAAAGTCAGTCTATTTATTGATGCCGATAAAGCGCAAATTGATGCCAGTGTGAAAGCGGCGGCACCCTATATTGAAATTCACACCGGAGCCTATGCCGATGCCGAGAATGACCAGCAACAAGCGAAGGAACTAGAAATTATTCGTGAAGGTGTGCGTTATGCTCATAATCAAGGGCTCATCGTCAATGCAGGACATGGCTTGCACTATCATAATGTGAAGCCAATTGCCGCGATCGAAGAAATCTATGAGCTTAATATTGGTCACGCTGTTATTGCTCGTGCGGCTATTGATGGCATGGAAAAAGCGGTTCGTGACATGAAGCGCTTGATGTTAGAAGCGCGGGCGTAATTAGACCCTAAGCACTGGTGCTGCCCTGTTCGGTGGTATGGGTGCTTTGCAGTTGCTGAAGTAAACATAACATGCGCAGCGTCTCAACCGATCTCGATAACAGGGCACCTGTTTGGCTGGCGCTGTCGGAATTGTTTTTAGATACTGCAGTGAGTGATCACTATGATGCTATCGCCCGGTGCTGTGCGCACTCACCTTACAGCCTCAATGAACTTGCCTTTATTTTACATTATGAAGTTGCCCCAGTGCTGTGGCGAAACTTATTATCACCTGCTGGGCACTGGAGTGGTTTTGATGAGCAGTGGCTTATCAGCGCAGTCAAAGCGCATGTACTTAGCGCACGCACACCGCTAAGGCGGGCGTTACTGTATCTGTATTCGCTTTGTTATCGTCGCTATCTGCACCATCATTGGCAGGCATTAGTACCAAGGATAAAGCACTGGCGACAAGTGCAAGGCAATGCTTAATGCACTGCCTTCACGTATCAGCACAGTTAAGATGAGCTGCTTTTCTCTAAACCGGCGTCAGCCATCAAATTGCTTAACTCGTCTTGTAGCTCTAACAGCTCGGGCTCAATATCATTAATGCTGGCTTTTTCTTTCATTGCGGTTTCAATCAGCTCGGCGAGTTTTTTCAGCTTAGGCACACCGGTATAGCAACAAGCACCATGAAACTTATGGATTATCGACAGTAAACGTTCATGGTCACCTTTTGCCATCGCCTCTTCGATAAGGTTCAGTGTTTCAGGAATACTTAATAGCAACATATTTAGCATCTCTTGGGCCAAATCTTCCTTGCCACCGGCACGTTGCAATGCCAGCTCCCAATTTAAACTGTCGCTGATAAAGGGGGGCTCGCTTAGTGGCGGTTTAGCACTGACGCGCTCACGAGCAAGCTTGTCATTGGGGGCATAATGCAATAGAGCATCGCTGAGCATATCCTCATCTAACGGCTTAGTAAGGTAACTGGCAAAGCCGACATGTTTTAACTGCTCCTTTTCACCATCTAAGGCATGGGCAGTGACCGCAATAATCGGGGTGTCTTCATTCAGAGATGACTCTAAGATTAGTTTACACGCGGTAATGCCATCCATAATCGGCATTTGAATGTCCATAAAAATTAAGTCGTAACGATGGCTTTTACATACTTCGACCGCTTGCGCGCCGTTATGAGCGGTATCTAGACTCTCCACTTGTTCTTCGAGTAAGGCACAGATCAGTTTTAGGTTGGCATCATTGTCATCGACCACCAAGGCTTTGAGTGGCAAACGGGTCGTATGATGGTCGTGAGTATGAATAGTTGGGTGATCCAAGCGAAATGGCGCGGCCAACATTTCGCAAAATTTGCGATGGTTAATTGGCTTACTAAGACACCCATCGGCACCACTGCCAACGAGTGCCTCACGCATATTATGCGACACTGTGTTGAGTAACAGGTAGAGGTAGTCACTGCATTGGCGAGCAATGGCAATGAGCTGCTTCATTCTGGCCATGGACTCTGCGCCGCCGGGGTCGCCAAGCACGCAGATATCGTAGTTGAATGCGTTACTGGCAGCCTGCTCGAGCTCTTCTATGGTGCGGCACCCGGCTAAATGCACGCCCCAAGCTGCCAAAATACTGCTAGTTGCCATATAACTGTGTTCGTTCTGCTCGAAATACAGCACCCGCTTATTGACCAACGAGGCACAAGGCAGGTCAAGTTCAAAGTGGTGTTCAGGTACTTTGAACACGGCGTTGAAGGTAAAACAGGTGCCCTTGCCGGGAGCCGAGTTCAGGGTGATGCGACCGCCCATAGCCTCGACTAAATGTTTGGTAATGATAAGGCCGAGGCCTGTGCCGCCAAATTTTCGGGTAATGGAAGAGTCGGCCTGGCCAAAGGGCGTAAACAAAGTGTCTTGCTTGTCCATGGCGATGCCCACACCCGTATCCTTAACGGATATTAACAATGAGACACGTTCGTCGTTCAACAACCGGCTACTAATATCAATATTGACTTCGCCGTGTTCGGTAAATTTAATAGCATTACTGACTAAGTTAGTCAGTATTTGCCGAAAGCGTGTGGGGTCGCCAACAAGGTGATCGGGCACGTTTGGGTTTACGTGAATAGACAATTCCAGATTCTTCTCATGAGCGCCGGGGGCTAATAAGGTGAGCACTTCATTAACGGCATCACGGATTTGGAATTGAATGCTTTCCAGTTCCATGGCGCCAGCTTCAAGCTTGGAAAAATCGAGAATGTCACTGATGATAGTCAACAGGCTATTCGCTGAGAGCTCAATGGTATCGAGGTAATCTTTTTGGTTTTTATTCAGTGGCGTTTTATAAAGCTGGCGGGCAAACCCGATGACTCCGTTCAGTGGGGTACGCAGTTCATGACTCATTTTCGCTAAGAAGTCTGATTTAACTTGGTTGGCAGCCAATGCATCACGCTTGGCGATATTGAGCTGGATGTTTTGCATCTCATACTGCTCGAGGGTTTCTTGATAATCAGCAGTGGCTTGGTCAATATGACGCTGCATCTCATCCTTTTCTTCGGCCATATGCTGGTTAATATGCAGTAACCCTTGGCGTAGCTGTTCGAGCTCGCCCTGCATTGGCTTTTGAATATTGTCGGCCTCTTTCCCATGAGCGACTTCTTGGGTTGCTTGAACTAAACGCGACAGTGGCTGAGTGATCATACGGCTCAAACGAATCGATATCACCACGGCAAAGCCAATGGCTAGCAGAATGACCGCAGCACTGATCAGCACCGCCTTTTGCTGCTCGACTACCGCAACTTGGCGGTTGAATTGCACCATGACAATGCCATTAGTTTTAAAAGGCTGATGACTCGGCGCATTGGGGTCAAGTATGCCATGGTAGATAACCAGGAAATCACCTTCTCGGGTGGTTTTGCTACTGGTTTTATTATCAAGCGTCGGTACTTGGGTTAAACGCGCAAACTCACGGTGTAAGTTGCTGGCCAACACCAGTTCATCGTTGCTATCGAAAATAGCAACGGACTTAATAAGAGGTGAGTGTTTGTTATGAATATGCCTGGCGATGCGCTCAAGTGCGCCTTGGTCGTTGTTCGCCAATGGGTTTTCCAGCGCTATACTTAAGGGCTCGATGATCGTATTACCTTGCTCGATAAGAAATTCATCCAGCTCAAGGTAGCGATTTATAGTAAAATAACCGCCAAGTAACAGACCAATCACCACAGTAGGCACCAAGGTCAGGATCAATACCGAGTCCCGCAGGCCTAATCGGTTCATAATCAACCATATTTTTTGTCTGTGATAGGTTTAGGTTATAGCTTTCACAGGCCTTTCGCAATGTTAATTAGGGTAGTCAATGGCGAAGTTCTTTAAGCCCACAAAAAAATCAGTCAGTCAGCGCTTTCGTACCTTGTCGATATCCGGGCTCGACCACCATGGTCGCGGTGTCGCCAAAGATAAAGGTAAAGTGATCTTTGTTGCCGGGGCGCTCGGATCGGAGCAAGTCAAAGCAGAAATACTCAGCGATAAAAAGAATTACGCTGAAGCACGCTGTGTGAAAGTATTAAGCCCCAGTGCTGAACGAGTGGAGCCAAAGTGCCAACACTACCAGCACTGTGGTGGTTGTAACTTGCAGCACCTCGAGGCAAGTGCACAGTTGGCTGAAAAACAAAAAGCGTTAGCGGCGTTATTTCATAAGTTCACTGGGCTTGGTTCATTGCCATGGCAGAGTCCCATTGATAGCTCACCTTGGCATTATCGTCGTAGTGCCCGGGTAAGCGTATATTGTGATAATAAGCAAGAGACCATCAAAGTTGGTTTTCGCCAGCAGGGGTCAAAACAGATCACTAATATTGTTGCTTGCCCGGTGCTTGATGCAGGGTTTATGGGGGTCTTTGACTTCTTTCGTGATGTTATTGGTGCGTATCGTGCTTTGCGCTGTATTACCCATTTACAGTTGGTGAGTGCCAAAGAACATAATTTTATTGTTGTACGCCACACTAAAACAATAGCGCAAGCACTGCGCGAAGATATAAACGCGCAGGCGCAACAACACAACTGGCAACTTGTTTGGCAAAGTGAAGCGCAGCAGAGCTTGCCTAGCACTTACTATGAGCTGGAAAGTAGTCAGCTCCGCCTTGGCTTTGGTTTGCAAAATTTCATTCAAGTAAATGCCGAGGTCAACGACAAAATGCTTACGCAAGCCATGTCATGGCTTAATTTAGCGGCGCATGAGCGGGTATTGGATTTGTTTTGCGGGGTGGGTAATTTCTCGTTGTTAGCGGCTATGCAAGCACAGCATGTTACGGGTGTCGAAGGAGTTGAATCGGCTGTCTCCCATGCGCGCGCGAATGCCCAGCATAATGGCATTGATAACTGTGATTTTCATTGCAGTGACCTTACGCAGCCATTAGCGCAAGCACAGTGGTTTTCAAGTGAGCTTGATGTGTTGATCCTCGATCCATCTCGCACTGGTGCTGAAGCGGTGCTTGCGCAATTACCGTGCAATCAGTTTAAACGTATCTTGTACGTGTCGTGCGATCCCGTTACTCTGGCCAGAGACAGTAAAATTATACTCGCCAGCGGACACCAGCTAACTAAGCTTGGGATAATGAATATGTTTCCGCATACCGGGCATATCGAAACAATGGCCTTATTCGAACGGGGGTAGTTGCGGCCATGGTGGCAACCAGACAATCACACCGTACAGCACAGATAGAGAGCTTTGATACGGCGCTAAATCAACTAGCTCTGAGCGATGACAAACATGCGTTAGTGAAAGCGGCCGCCAACTATTGTGGTGAGCGCCAGTGCGCCGAGCATGACCGTCTTGCCTTAGAGATGGTAGAAATTTTGGCGCAGTTAAACCTGGACGCCAATTCATTGGCGACGGCCTACCTAACGCCCTATTTCCTTGCTGGTTGTATAGATATTGAAGACACTCGCAACACCTTCAACAAAGACGTGGGTCTGTTACTCAAAGGGGTGGAGCAAATGGCGACTATCAGCACTTTGGCTCATGCTGGCAGCGGCCAAGTGCAGGTGGATAAAATTCGCCGCATGCTGTTGGCAATGGTGGAAGATGTTCGCGCGGTGGTGATTAAACTCGCGCAGCAGGTTTGCTATTTGCGTGAAGTGAAAAATGCCGAAGAAGAAGAGCGCGTAATTGCTGCCAAAGAAACCGCAAATATCTTTGCCCCCCTTGCAAACCGTCTTGGTATTGGTCAGTTAAAGTGGGAGCTGGAAGATTTAGCTTTTCGCTATTTGCATCCACAAACCTACAAACGCATTGCTAAATTGCTTGAAGAGAAGCGCTTAGACCGTGAAGCGTATATGCGCGATATGGTCAAGCAGGTAGAAGACAAGCTTACCCAAGCGGGAATTCAGGCGCAGGTATATGGCCGCCCGAAGCACATTTTCAGTATTTTTAAGAAAATGAGCAAAAAGAACTACGAGTTTGATCAATTATTCGACATTCGTGCCATGCGCATCATCGTCGATGAAATTCAAGATTGTTACGGTGCCTTGGGTATCGTACACACCAGTTGGCGTCATTTACCCAAAGAGTTTGACGATTATGTTGCCACACCCAAACCGAACGGCTATCAATCCATTCATACCGTGGTCTTCGGGCCGGAAGGAAAAACCGTAGAAATTCAGATCCGTACCCAGCAAATGCATGAGGATGCGGAGCTAGGTGTGGCGGCACATTGGATGTATAAAGAAGGTGCACTACCTGGTCGGGACTCGGGTTACGAGCAAAAAATTAATTGGTTGCAGAAGATTCTGCAGTGGCAAGAAGAAGTTGTGGATGGCACCGACCTAGCGGATGAGTTGAAAAACCAGGTGGTCGAAGACCGGGTGTACGTGTTCACCCCGCGCGGCGATATCTTTGATTTACCCCATGGGGCAACCCCCTTGGATTTTGCCTATTACATTCATTCCAACGTTGGTCATCGTTGTGTTGGCGCTAAGGTATTTGGCAAGATTGTGCCTTTCACCTACCAGTTACAAACTGGTGATCAGGTCGAAATTCTTACCCAAAAAGAGCCCAATCCGAGCCGTGATTGGCTTAACCCTAGCTTAGGGTATATCCGCTCCTCACGAGCACGTTCGAAGATCCACCACTGGTTTAAGCAGCTAGATCGAGACAAAAACTTACAAGCTGGTAAGGATATTCTCGATGGCGAGCTGCAAAAGCTCGACATTCACTACAAAGATCTCGAGCCGGCGATTAAGCGTTTTAATTTCTCAGCTCTTGATGACCTCTTGGTCGCTATCGGTGCCGGTGATGTGCGTCTAAATCAGCTGCTTAACTTTGTGCAAAACAAAGGTGAAAGCGAACCACAAATTAAGTTTAAGCCGCACCGAGGTAATCACAAAGGCGATAAAAATGGCATCGTGGTTGACGGTGTTGGCTCGCTGATGAGCCATATGGCAGGTTGCTGTGAGCCGGTGCCAGGCGATAGCATTTGTGGCTATATTACTCAGGGTCGAGGCATCGCGGTGCATCGCAGTGATTGTGAGCAATTTGCGCAGCTACAAGAGCGCCACCCCGAGCGCATTGTGGAGGTCAGTTGGTCGCAAAAAACCAGCCAAGACTTTGCTCTGTCAATTAAGGTCGAGGCCAACGATCGCCAAGGGTTAATTCGCGATATCAGCGCGGTGCTCGCCAATGAGAAGGTCAATGTGATGAGCATGAATGTGAATACTATTGATGAGAAGCAACTGGCGATATTTTCGATGAAGATCGCGGTCTCAGACCTAAGCAGCACCAATCGACTGCTAACGAAGTTACTGCAAATTGATGGCGTGTACGATGCCAACCGAGTTGGAGCTAGCTAATGGGCTCTGTTGATGAACTATTGGCGATTATGGCCAAGCTGCGCTGTCCTGAGTCGGGTTGCGAATGGGATTTGGGGCAAGATTTTCACACCATAGTGCCGCACACTCTTGAGGAAGCCTATGAGGTTGCCGACACCATAGAGCGTGGTGATTTCACTGCCCTTAAAGCTGAGCTTGGCGACCTGTTATTTCAGGTGATTTTTTATGCGCAACTGGGAAAAGAACAGCAGCTGTTTGATTTTGAAGACATCGTCAGTGGTTTAAATCGTAAGCTCAAGCAGCGTCATGGTCATATTTTTGCCGATGAAGCCGAGCCCGGAAATTGGGAGCAGCGCAAGCATCAGCAGCGCCAAGCGCAAGGGCAAAAGCAGCTTCTAGACGATATTCCTAGCAATCTTCCAGCGCTCAGTGCGGCTCACAAAATTCAAAAGCGGGTCGCCAGTGTGGGCTTTGATTGGCCCTGCATTAGCGGCGCTTTGGATAAGGTGAATGAAGAGGTCGAGGAAGTGCGTGAGGCCATTAACATTGACCCACACAGCGACCACAGTGCTGAAGAAATTGGTGATTTGCTGTTTGCCACCGTTAATGTCGCTCGCCATCTTGGTCGTGACCCTGAGCAGTTACTGCGCCAAGCCAATCGCAAATTCACTAAGCGATTCAACCAAGTGGAAGTACACATCAATGAGCAGCAGCACAGCCTTGAAGGCGCCTCATTAGCGCAAATGGAAGCAGCGTGGCAAAAGGTCAAATCACAAGAGTAAGGCCGCACCCGTAGGCCAATTTAAACTGGATTGGCGAAGGTGGCTTTGCTATACTATCGCCCCGTCTTGATTCTATTTAATCCATTTCCTGATATCTTAGGGTTCGCATGAGTACAAAATTTATCTTCGTTACGGGCGGGGTGGTTTCCTCGTTGGGTAAAGGTATTGCCGCAGCGTCTTTGGCCGCAATTTTAGAAGCACGTGGCTTAAAGGTGACCATCTTAAAGCTGGATCCTTATATCAACGTTGACCCGGGCACTATGAGCCCGATTCAACACGGTGAAGTGTTTGTTACCGAAGACGGGGCTGAAACAGACCTTGACCTAGGTCACTACGAGCGCTTTATCCGCACCAAAATGACCAGCCGCAACAACTTCACTCAAGGACGCGTATACGAAGATGTGTTGCGCCGTGAGCGCCGTGGTGAGTACCTAGGCGCCACCATTCAGGTTATTCCACATATCACCAATGATATCAAACGCCGTGTGATTGAAGGTGCTGAAGGGCATGATGTGGCCATCGTGGAAATCGGCGGCACGGTTGGTGATATTGAATCACAACCTTTCTTAGAAGCAATCCGTCAGCTTGGTACCGAGCTTGGACGTGAAAATGCGCTGTTCATGCACTTAACTTTAGTGCCTTTCTTAGGCCCGGCAGGAGAAGTGAAAACCAAGCCTACGCAGCACTCGGTGAAAGAGCTTCGTTCCATCGGTATTCAGCCTGATGTGCTGGTATGCCGTTCGGCGTGTAAATTGCCGGCCAACGAGCGCGCTAAAATTGCACTATTCACCAATGTTGAAGAAAAAGCGGTTATCTCACTGCAAGACGTCGACAGCATTTACAAAATTCCGGCGTTATTAAAGTCGCAAGATTTAGACAATATTATTTGTCGCCGTTTTTACTTAGATTGCCCAGAAGCGGATCTGTCTGAGTGGGAACAAGTACTGTATCAAGAGTCGAACCCAATTGGGGAAGTGACCATAGGTATGGTCGGTAAGTATATTGAGCTTCCTGATGCTTATAAATCGGTGAATGAAGCCCTTAAACATGCCGGTTTGAAGAATCGCTTAACTGTTAATATCCAGTATGTTGACTCCCAGGATATTGAGAGCAAAGGCGTTGAATTACTGCACGGCTTAGACGCTATCCTCGTACCGGGTGGCTTTGGCGGCCGAGGTATTGAAGGCAAAATTCGCACAGCGCAGTATGCTCGTGAAAACAAGGTGCCTTACCTAGGTATTTGTTTGGGGATGCAAGTCGCACTGATTGAATACGCACGCAACGTTGCTGGCCTAGAAGGGGCGAACTCAACTGAATTTGATGCCGGCTCTGCGCATCCGGTGGTTGGCCTTATCACCGAGTGGCTGGATAAAGACGGTAATGTTGAAATGCGTGATGCAGACTCTGATTTAGGCGGCACTATGCGTTTAGGCGCGCAGTTATGTCACCTTAAAGAGGGTTCAAAAGTACGCGAGGTGTACGGCAGTGACCAAGTGGTTGAGCGTCACCGCCACCGCTACGAAGTCAACAACAATTATGTTGAACAACTTGAGCAAGCGGGTCTGAAATTCACCGGTCTCTCCGAAGATAAAAAGCTGGTGGAAATCATCGAAAATGAAGATCATCCATGGTTTATTGCGGCGCAATTCCACCCGGAATTCACCTCAACACCACGCGATGGTCACCCACTATTTGAAGGTTTCGTGGCAGCAGCAAACAGCTTCCAGAAACAATCTTCGTAATTGTCAGATAAAGCCGTGCTCATGCACGGCTTTTTCGTTTTACACTTGGGACAAGAGGAATCAAGCAAGATGTCAGAAATTGTTAAAGTGATCGGCCGTGAAGTGATGGACTCACGAGGTAACCCAACTGTCGAAGCTGAGGTTCACCTAGCCAGTGGTGCATGGGGCCGTGCCTGTGCTCCATCAGGTGCATCAACCGGTACGCGAGAAGCATTGGAGCTGCGCGACGGCGACAAAGCACGTTACCTAGGCAAAGGTGTGCTAACCGCAGTCGGTTACGTAAACAACGAAATTGCCACCGCATTAAAAGGTCAAAATGCCCTTGAACAACGCGCTATAGATGCGGTGATGTTAGAGCTAGATGGCACTGAAAACAAAGAAAAACTAGGTGCAAACGCGATTTTGGCTGTGTCTTTAGCGAATGCTAAAGCAGCCGCTCAAGAAAAGGGCGTAGAGCTATTCGAACATATCGCTGATATCAATGGCACCTCAGGTAACTACTCTATGCCTGTGCCAATGATGAACATTCTTAACGGTGGTGAACACGCTGATAACAATGTTGATATTCAAGAGTTTATGGTTCAGCCAGTAGGCGCATCTAGCTTCCGTGAAGCGCTGCGCATGGGCGCGGAAATTTTCCATAGCTTGAAGAAAGTACTCAGTGCTCGCGGCTTAAATACGGCGGTGGGTGATGAAGGTGGTTTCGCCCCTGATCTGAAGTCGAACGAAGAAGCTCTGGAAGTGATCGCTGAAGCTGTTAAAGCTGCCGGTTATGAGCTCAACAAAGACGTGACCTTGGCGCTTGATTGTGCTGCGTCAGAGTTTTACCACGATGGTAAATATGACCTTAAAGGTGAAGGTAAAGAGTTTGATTCTGCTGGGTTTGCTGACTTCTTGGCTGACTTGGCGGCGCGCTATCCAATCATCTCTATTGAAGATGGCTTGGATGAGAGTGACTGGGACGGTTGGAAAATTCTGACTGACAAAATTGGCGATAAGGTGCAATTGGTCGGCGATGATTTATTCGTAACAAACACGAAAATCTTAAAGCGCGGTATTGATGAAAGCATTGGTAACTCGATTCTTATCAAGTTTAACCAAATAGGCTCTCTGTCTGAAACCTTGGATGCGATCAAAATGGCGCAAGATGCGGGCTTCACAGCGGTTATTTCACACCGCAGTGGTGAAACAGAAGACGCCACCATCGCTGATTTGGCAGTAGGCACAGCAGCCGGTCAAATTAAGACGGGTTCATTGTGTCGCTCTGACCGTGTCGCTAAGTACAACCAGTTGCTACGTATTGAGCAGCAACTGGGTGATAAAGCGGTATATAAAGGTCGCTCGGAAATCAAAGGTCAATAACCATTTGTTGAACAAAAAAACCGCAGCTCAGCTGCGGTTTTTTTATTTCTGGTATTATCAAGCACTTAAAAGCTTGGCTTGTGGTTAAATAGCACCACTAATACGAAGGTTATTGAAGGCTGTTGGTTGTACCGCGATTGAGCTCACGCTTTACGTAATCTTGACCTGCTTTTTCTTGTGCTGCTTTTTCTTCAGCAGTCATACAGACACGCTTGGGTATGTTCGAGCCAGTCGGCCTTTTCAACTCACAAATCAGGCCGTCATTATTGGCGGTTTGTCCTTCATTAGCTTGGCCAGCGCAACCACTTAATAGCACCACTGCACATCCTGCCAAAAGCAATCCTAATTTCATTATTATCTCCTTAATAGTCCGTTAGCCCTCTTTTGGGGCCACCTTCATGTTATAAGGGAATTACTTTTCAGTTGCCAGTAAAGTAAGTGTTATTAATTGTTTTTAATAGTTAAATTAACCTGTTGTTAATATTGTTTACCTTTCATTGTTGTGTCACTATGAGTCTAAATCGGAACAGTCGCTGTATCTGCATTGGTAACGCTCAAGGAGGGCAGGGTGACAGTACTTTATTTTCTCGGATGTCCAGAATTAGACACGCTTAATACCGATGAGCGTAGTCAGGTCGTGGAACAGGCCTATAAAGAGTTTCGGGCAGTGCACCCGGTAAAATGGGCGATACGCTGGTTGTTAATTGTCTTGGCGCTATTACCCTCGGTGATACTTGGCGTGTTGATTGGCACTGAGGCTGCGCTCGCCAGTGCAGTGATAGCTATGGTGCTACTGCATATTGTTATTGCGGAGAAAGAGAGCACCTTAGCCCGCCATTATTTGCACCAGCATTTCAGCGAGCTCTGTGCGAAAGTGTTGCTTAAGTACTAAAACTGATGTTGCTAGGCATCAATCATCTTACTGTGACGGTGCATGATTTGCGGCGTTCTTTACAGTTTTACTCCGAGCTGCTATGTTTCACTCCGTTAGTGCGTTGGCGCCAAGGTGCTTACCTGCAAAACCAAGAACTGTGGCTATGCCTTAATGTTGGCCGACCCCAACCAGCGCAAGATTACTCCCATATTGCTCTAACGGTGGAGCCAAATCGCTTTTGTGAATTGCAACAGCGATTGACCGCCGCTGATGTGTGTTTTTGGCAGGAAAATAGCAGTGAAGGAAGCTCTTTGTATTTTCTAGACCCTGATGGTCATAAGTTAGAAGCGCATGTTGGCGATTTAGGTAGTCGATTGGCAGCGATAGCGCAAAAGCCCTACGAACACTTGCATTGGTATCCACAAGGGCTGGCAGTGATAAAAGGCTATGATTGATACCCAAAGCGGCGCTAGTTAGTCCGTTACAGACCGGGTTTATAAGGCGAAATGGTTGGCTAGAATCTGTCTCGTAAAATGGGTTTTAAGGTAAAAGCCACGGGGCAGAGTTTGAATTGTTTTTCCTTGTGGGCCAATGGCGTCGGTTAACGCTTGGCTGTTTGCCGCTTTAGGACGCAGTTGCAATACGTCGCCATAATGGCCGTTGAGCGTTTCTATTTTCCCCAATGCAATCAGCTCGGTGAGCTCCTCCCAATCACGTTTAAGCTGTGCAAACTGTTGCTCATTGGGACGCCACAAAAAGCCACTGCCAATGACTCTGTCGATTACTGCGATATCACGTTCGGCCAGTATTGGCAGCCACAGTACGTGATTAAGCTTCTTGTACACTGTGCTTTGTTCAAAGGTCAGCCCTTGTAGATTGGTTAAGGGGGCGACACTGACAAAGGTCGTCTCCAGTGGCAAACCTTTTTGCGAGATGGGCAGAGTTTTCAGTTCGACACCTAATGACACAAAGTCGGGTTCGGGCAGTGAGCCAGCACTGGCTCCTAACGCAAGTTCAATAAGCTGACCAACCCAGCCTTTTTCACGCAGCAAGTCTTGCGGTGTTTTAAAGCCCAGCTCACCTGCCAATTGTCCCAGCGTTTTACCTGCTATAGCATCGACCCGTTGTTGCAGTTGACTAAGGGTTTGTGGCGGTGCGTTCATGTCTTTGTCTCTAGAGTATTTCAATCGCTATGTTAGCAAACTCTTGCGTAGCGGAGAATGTGTCACCTTACTATCTCGGCTAAGTATTGCTAGCAAGTGCCTTAGTTGGTGTTATTTTGAACATGTTTTCAGTGGTTAAAATAACATCGCTTTATAAGTCCTAGTCAAAAAGTAACATTATGAAAAATAAAGATATTTTCCAGTGTTCCTCTCGGGCTTTAATAATGTGCTGTTGTTTTAATCCACAAAATACAGTCCTATAAACATATTTATCCACAGAATCTGTGGAGAAACACCTTTTTATGATCATCAATTGTGGATTTGTTCTATTTTTACCCTTGTTTTTTAAAAGTTATGCACAACTTGTGAGTAAGTTGGTGTTTAGTGCGAATAATATTTGCTGTGCTTTAGGGATTATGGAACAATCGATAAAAATCGACTTACAAATGAGGCACTAAGGTGATTGATGCCGAAGGTTTTCGTGCCAATGTCGGAATCGTAATTTGTAATAACCAAGGCCAAGTCTTTTGGGCTCGTCGTTACGGACAGCACTCTTGGCAATTCCCGCAAGGTGGCGTAGACGATGGGGAAACGCCTGAGCAAACCATGTATCGTGAATTACACGAGGAGGTTGGCTTACTCCCTGAAGATGTAGAGATACTGGCAAGTTCTAGACATTGGTTGCGTTATAAGTTACCGAAGCGGTTGATCCGCAGAGATTCCACACCTGTGTGTATTGGCCAAAAACAAAAATGGTTCTTGCTAAAATTAAAGTGCAAAGATGAAGACGTAGATTTACTTAAAACTCACCACCCTGAGTTTGATGACTGGCGTTGGGTGAGTTATTGGTATCCTGTGCGTCAGGTCGTGGCCTTTAAACGCGACGTATACCGCCGGGTAATGAAAGAGTTTGCGCCGGTTGCTATGCCTTTTAATCGCAAGGAGTCACAGCCGCAAGGGCAGTGGCGCCAGCGCCGATAGGAGAACACCATGTTAGCCACCATGCGCACCATCGTCGAGCAAGTTGCTCAGCAACCGAGTTTGGAAAGCGCATTGGTGGTATTTGTATCGCAAGTAAAAAAAGCGATGCGCACCGAGTGTTGCTCAATTTACTTCGCTGATTACAGTAAAGATAACTTCGTTTTAATGGCCACTGATGGCCTCAATCCTGGTGCTGTGGGTCAGTTTCGAGTCGGCTTTACTGAAGGCTTGGTGGGCTTAGTGGCGCAGCGTGAAGAACCTATTAATTTGGCTTATGCCAAATCGCACCCGCGCTTTGTCACCTCCGATTTAGTGCAAGAAGATCAGTACAATGCTTTTCTCTCTGTACCTATTGTGCATCAACGCCGCGTGCTCGGTGTTATTGTCGTGCAGCAGCAGGCGGCGCGTGTATTCAGTGAAGATGAAGAGTCATTTTTAATTACTCTTTCCGCCCAGCTAGCGCCTCAGTTGGCCGACGCACAACTGCAAACCTTGCTCAACCAAGATGGGCAAAGCCAGCGCTCCACAACTCTTAAAGGCATATCCGGATCGCCGGGTATCGCTTCAGGGCAGGCCTATGTGGTGTTGCCTAAGGTTGACTTTTCGTCGGTTGAAATGCGCAAAGAGCCTAACAAACTCAAACAAAAGCAGCTATTTTTCCAGGCGGTAGCCGCCACTCATAAGGAGTTCAGCACCCTGGCAGCGTCGATGCAAGGGCACCTTCCCGATGAGGCTGTGGCCGTCTTTGAAGTGTATTTACAGCTTCTTGATGCGAAGAGCCTAGGACGCGATGTTGAATTAGAAATAGCCGACGGTTGGTGCGCCAAAAGTGCCTTGAAGCGGGTTATTGAGCGTCTAGTGCAGCAATTTAATGCCATGCAAGACCCTTATATAAAGGAGCGCGCCGTTGATGTTAAAGACATTGGTTTACGGGTTCTGCACCACCTATTAAATACCGAGAAGGCCACCAAGGTGTATCCAGACGATACAATTTTGGTGGCGCACACGTTAACCCCAGCCATGCTAGCTCAGGTTCCCAAAGAAAAACTCAAAGGGGTGGTCAGCGTCCATGGTGCGGCCAACTCCCATGCCTCTATTCTTACCAAGGCGATGAACATTCCCACCGTGTGGGGCATCAATGATATTCCTCTATTGCAGTTTGACCAAAAGGAATTGATTGTTGATGCTTATGCGGGGCGCGTCTACTTATGTCCTAGCGAGGCTCTTAAACAAGAGTACGCGCAAGTACAGCATCACGACGCTAAATTACATGACCAGTTTGAGTCTGAGCACCATCTTGAGGCGAAAACCGCAGATGGTAAAAGCATCGACTTACTGCTTAACGCTGGCTTGGATTTAGGCAGTGAGCTCAATAGTGCCCGATATTGCGATGGTGTTGGGCTGTACCGCACCGAGTCATGGTTTATGCAAAAGGGAACGTTTCCGTCTCAGCATGAGCAAGAGGTGTGGTACCGCCAAGTACTCAGCAGCTACCACCCTGCACCAGTTACTATGCGTACATTGGATATTGGCGGCGATAAGGCGCTGGATTATTTCGATATTGACGAGGAAAACCCGTTCTTAGGGTGGCGCGGTATTCGCGTAAGTTTAGATCATCCGGAGCTTTTCCTCGATCAACTGAAAGCCATGATCAAGGCCAATACTGGCTTAGGTAATCTACGTATTATGTTGCCGATGATAAGTGATATCGGGGAGGTCGATGACGCGTCTGCGCTGATGGAACGCGCTTATTATGAGTTGCAACAAGATGCACCGGATCAATTCAGCTATATTGATAAGCCGCTAGTGGGAGTGATGATTGAGGTGCCCTCGAGTATGTATTTAATCAAGGAGTTGGCGGCCAAAGTTGATTTTTGTTCGGTGGGCAGCAACGATTTAACTCAGTATCTGTTAGCTGTGGATAGAGCTAATTCCAGAGTGGCTGGGCTTTTTGATCCTTATCATCCTGCAGTTTTACGAGCCTTAAACGGTATTGCCCAGCAATGCCAAAACGCCAACTTTCCCTTTAGCCTATGTGGTGAACTTGCCGGCGAGCCCGAAGGCGCGGTGCTCCTTATTGCTATGGGATTTGACAGCCTAAGTATGAACTTCAGCTCGTTACACAAAGTGAAGTGGGTGATCCGCCGTGTCGGCTTGGCCGCCTGTGAGGTGCTATTGCATCAATGTTTGGCTGCTTCCAGTGCAAAGAAAGTGCACCGCTTGGTGCGTGAATTTATGCTCGAAAACCACCTTGGCGCGCTTCTTTATACGCAAAAAGAGTGATCAATAAGTGGTCGTGAAATTGCCTTTATAACCTGATATATTAGCGCTATAAGAAAAGTTTATAAGAAGGGCGGTATGGCTGACCTGATATGGCTATTTTTGCTATGCACAGTGCTTGGCAGCGTAGTAGGCTTTTTAGCTGGATTACTGGGAATAGGAGGCGGCTTACTTATTGTCCCGGCGCTTTCGGCGTTATTGGTGCACTTTCATGTCACGGATGTTGAGCACGTGTTAGTGATTGCCATTGCTACCTCCTTGGCTTCGATTTTATTCACCTCCACCTCTTCTGCTTTGGCGCATCATCGTAACCAAAATGTCCCCTGGCAAGTCGCACCTTGGGTGCTTGTGGGTGTTTCACTGGGCGCCCTGATAAGCGGCTTTATGGCAAGTTATATACCCCAACAGGGATTGAAAACCATATTTGCTGTCTGTGTGATGTTCATTGCGATGCGTATGATTGTCTCTACGCGCAGAGTAATGAAGACTCGGGCCATGCCTAAAGGTCCTGTGGTTGCTGCTAGTACCTCGGTACTTGGGGCCATATCCGGGTTAATCGGTATCGGCGGCGGCGCGCTTGTGGTGCCGCTTTTAAATTATTTTTCTGTGGATATGAAAAAGGCCATTGGCTGCGCCGCAGTCAGTGGCATAGCCATTGCGCTGTTTGGCTGCTTGGGTTACATTGCCTCCGGGTGGCAAGTGAAGAGTTTAAGCGATGGCTTCTTGGGCTTTGTGTATTTACCTGCTTTAGCGGGGATTGTTGTCACCTCCTGGTTCACTGCTCCTTTTGGCGCGCGAGCAACGCATTTTTTACCAGTATCGCAAATTAAGAAAATCTTCGCCGTGCTATTGGTGGTGATCGCCTTGCGAATGGTGTTTAGTTAGGCATTGGAATTTATGGCTTTAGAGTTTCCGCAAATCGACCCCATTATTTTTGAAGTGGGTCCGGTGGCTGTACGTTGGTATGGCTTGATGTATTTAATTGGCTTTGCTTTCGCTCTGTGGCTGGCAAACCGACAAGCAGCAAAACCTGGCTCAGGGTGGAGCAAAGAGCAGGTAAGCGATCTGCTGTTTTACGGCATGCTCGGTGTCATCCTCGGCGGACGTGTGGGCTACGTGCTGTTTTATCAGTTTAGCTATTTCCTCGAAAATCCATTGTATTTACTGCGTATTGACCAAGGCGGAATGTCCTTTCACGGAGGCACCCTCGGCGTGATTGCCGCCATTGTGTGGTTCGCTAAAGCCAAAGGTAAGTCTATCTTGGCGGTGGGCGACTTTGTGGTGCCTTTGGTGCCGTTAGGACTACTGGCCGGGCGCATTGGTAACTTTATCAATGGCGAGCTTTGGGGGCGCGCATCTGATGTGCCTTGGGCTATGGTATTCCCTACTGGCGGGCCTGAGCCAAGACACCCTTCACAATTATACGAGGCATTTTTTGAAGGCCTCGTGCTGTTTCTTATTTTGCAGTGGTTTATACGCAAGCCACGCCCAGCAGGCAGTGTCGCCGGATTGTTTTTACTCGGTTACGGGGTATTCCGTTTTGCCATTGAGTACTTCCGTGAACCTGACGCTCATTTAGGCCTGTTTGCAGACTTTATTTCCATGGGGCAAATTTTATCTTTGCCGATGATTATCGTGGGTGCTGGGCTGATGTATTGGGCATACCAGCATAACAACAGCGCAGAGAAACACGGCTCACAACAACCAAGCTAATACTATGAAGCAATATTTAGATTTAATGCGCCATGTGAAAGAGCATGGCACCAAAAAAGAAGACCGGACCGGTACCGGCACCCTGAGTGTATTCGGCTATCAAATGCGCTTTAATTTGCAAGAAGGGTTTCCCTTGGTGACCACCAAGAAGTGTCATTTGCGCTCGATTATCCACGAGTTGTTGTGGTTCCTTAAGGGCGATACCAATATTGGTTATCTTAACGATAATGGCGTGCGCATTTGGGATGGTTGGGCCACGGCAGAGGGTGAGCTGGGCCCAGTGTATGGCAAACAATGGCGCAGCTGGGAAGGCCCTAATGGTGAAGTGATTGATCAGATCAAGGACGTGGTTGAGCAAATTAAAACTAATCCAGATTCACGACGGTTAATTGTGAGTGCCTGGAATCCAGCATTGTTGCCAGACACTCAGTTTAGCCCTAGCGAAAATGCCGCTAAGGGCAAGCAAGCACTGCCGCCGTGCCACACGCTATTCCAATTCTATGTGCTTGATGGCAAGCTGAGTTGTCAGCTATACCAACGTAGTGCAGATATTTTCTTAGGTGTGCCGTTTAATATTGCCAGCTATGCATTACTGACCATGATGATAGCGCAAGTATGCGATTTAGAATTAGGCGACTTTGTCCATACCTTTGGCGATGCGCACTTGTACTTGAACCACTTACAGCAGGTGGATGAACAGCTTGGGCGTGAACCGTTTGCCAAACCGACCATGAAGATTAACCCTGAAGTGAAAGATATCTTTTCTTTTAGCTTTGATGACTTTGAGCTGGTGGATTACCAGTGCCATCCTCATATCAAGGCGCCTGTTGCTATTTAATCTAGCCTCAGGTTATTGCTGGCACCTTTATTGCAGGCACATTAAGTAATATTCATAAATGTGTTTCGATGAGGGTGTCATGCGACTCTTAATCACGATTTTGCTAGCGGCGCTGGTGACGGCTTGTGCGCCTTCACAACGCATAGAAATTGTGCCCCGCGTCGGTGAATACCGACCTGTACAAGAAAATACTATTCACCAATATAGTGTCCGTCTTGCCAATAATATGACAACGGCGCTGCAAAGCATTGCTCCGGGTGCCAAAGTCGCAGTCGGCACCTTTTTGCCGCCCCAGTCTTTAACGCTCAAGCAAATGACACCTCAGCAACACCAGATAGCGCTGCAACTTCAAGAGAGTTTTATCACCCTCTACAATCAAATGGGTTTCTCTGTGGTTGAATATCGAACCCGTAATAGCATTGCTTTGCGTGACGGCGGAGATGTTATGTTGAGCCGCGAGGTAGGGCAGTTAGCAGCCCGTCACGGTATCGACTTTTTTGTTACCGGGACTATGACCCCACAGCAAGATGCTTATGTAGTCAATGTGCGCATGATTAACATCAGTAATAATGAGGTGGTCGCGGCGGCGACGGACTATTTACCTAATAATGTGTTAACTAGTGCCGATAAAGTACATATGCAAAATGGCCATATTGAGCGCCGCGCTTATTAACGAGGAAAGACTATGAACACTCCCGCAATTTCAGGGCTTTTATCGCTGACTTTAGCTGTAGCTGGTTGTGCCAGTATGAATCAATGGACCGCGCATGAAGATGAAGTAAAGCGCCAGGCAATTGAAGAGTATGAAAGTGCCCATCAGCAGGTCAAAGTGATTGGTGCCCCAGAGCAATCCGTGGCTGGTAATACAGCTCAGTATCAAGGCCTTAACAATCCTCTTAAAGTACATTCTAGCCGCCAAAGTTACGCGAAACATTCTGTGAAAAACATTAACCATTATGTGCGCGGATTGATGCAAGATATGATGAGTAACATTGACGCCAGCGCACAAAATCAGGTTATGGCAGTATCAAGCTTCGTCTACTTAGATACCGACTACCAGCAGGGCACATTATTGGGCAACCAATTGGCAGAGAGCTTTATGCATGAGTTGCATGAATTTGGGGTGCCTGTAGTGGATTACAAGACCACCGATTACATTCGTGTAACCCCTGAAGGTGATTTCGCTTATAGCCGTGACTTTTTAGAGTTGCAGCAAGATCACCCAATGCGCTTAGTGTTAGCGGGCACGCTGGTGAAACACCAAGGCGGAGTCTTAGTGAATGCGCGGATTGTTAGCGTCAATTCGAAAATGGTCATTGCCAGCTCTCAAGGTTTGATCCCCAACGATGTAGTAAACGCGTTACTGAGCAACGCCAGTTATAATGGTGTGGAGCTCAGCCAAGCGAATTAGTTATAAAGTTTTTAGCCCTGGCGCCGATAACCGACTATATGGCTTAAGTGGGTAAAAACAATGATAAAGCGTTTTCTTGTTGGCGCCATGGTAACAACCATGGCCATGGCTGCATGGGCTCAAAGTGAGCCAAGCAAGGTCGAGATAAACCCTCTGTATATCAGTGTTGATAGAGGGTTTAACAATGCTCACCACAAACACCTAGGGGATTACACTCAACAATTGGCATTGAAACTCAGTGATACCATGGCGACACAACATGTCAGCCATATTGCAGTGACCAGTTTCGTTGACTTTGATCATCGCCTTGATAACGCTGGCGCCCTTGGTAACCAGTTAGCCGAAGGGCTGATGACAGACCTGCAACAATTTGGATTTGCAACGGTCGAGCACAAGCTTAAACGCGCTATTTCTGTTCAACCATCCGGTGACTTTGCCCTTTCTCGTCATGCCAGCGAGTTGGCTGAGTCGGTGGGTGTAGACCATGTTCTCACCGGTACACTGGTGTACCGCCCCAATGGAGTGGTGATTAATGCGCGAGTGATCAGTAGTCAGGATCAAGTCATTAAAGCCAGCGCCCGCCAGTTTATTCCTTACTTCGTCTTAGACGACCTATTGCCGCATGGTTAATAGCTCAGCGTTTGTGCTTTAAGCTATTGCTATTTAAGGTGAAGTTATTTGATAATAGAGGCCAGTGGCCTCTTAGTTAAATGGATATAACAACCCCCTCCTAAGGGGTAGTTGCAGGTTCGATTCCTGCAGGGGCTGCCAAATCATTAATTACCTTTAAGCCCACCAAGGAGTATTCTTTCAGCTTACTGAAACCATGTCCTAGACTTGAATGTTTAATTTTGAAATGTTTCGGTAGATAAGTGTTAGCACATACCTTCAAATAGCTTTTTATCAATGTTTTTAACTTTGATAGCTTCAAAAATCGTTAGTAACTTATTTGAGTCGGTTCTTTCTGATTTCATGCCGATAGTAAATTTTTTATTGATCACAGTACATCCAAAGATGGGGCCTGCTTCACCCAAGCCACCAGAATATAATGCTCTTTTATTATCAGGGGTATCCTCGGAAACAGTGCTAATGGGAACTCGTTTACCTGATTGACTCACAGAGAAGTACTTAATTTCACTACTTTCACTCCAACCTTCATTGGCATCCATTTGTGTCACAAGCACACCTGACGGGGGGATATGATACACCCTCGAGTTACCTTCATACATGGGTGGTTGACCATTTGGTGCGTTGAACACAATATATAAAGCGCCGACGTACCCTTCTGGTATTAGATAAATTGCAGGCTCTCTTTTTTTGACTTCTAAGCAAGAGGATAAAAATGTGATCATTAACCAAGAAAGCCATGTTTTTAAAAAGAAACTTTTAGTGAAAAGCTTCATTGAGTTACCTTTTTAAATTATAGGGTTCCACTGAAATTACAGTAAGCGAGACCTAACAAGTACCTTCAAATAGTTTCTTATCAATATTTTTAAGCTTGACGGCTTCATGTATGGTTAAAAGTATATCTTCATTAATTCGCTCTTCTTTTACACCAACAATAAAGTTTTGGTTCAATACCTTACACCCGTAGACAGGGCCAGAGTAACCTAAACCTGCAAAGTACACAGCTCTTTTGTTATCAGGTGTACTTTTAGATACCTCACTAATTGGTTTTCTATTGCCATTAATACTTACAGAGAAAAACTGAATTTTATCACTTGCTATCCAACCTTCATTGGCATCCATTTGTGTCACAAGCACGCCTGACGGAGGGATATGATATACCCTCGAATTACCTTCATACTTGGGTGGTTGACCATTTGGTGCGTTGAACACAATATATAAGGATCCTACGTATCCTTCAGGTATCAGGTAAATTGTGGGCTCACTTTCTTTTACTTCTGTACAGGCCGGTAGTAATGCAGTAATGAAACCGACTAGCAATGCTTTTAAAAAGTAAGTTTTAAAGAAAAGCTGTATTAAGTTAACTTTTAATATCATACAAGTCCGTAGAGGTTAAGATTAGAAAGCCTTAACACATACCTTCAAATAGCTTTTTATCAATATTTTTAACTTTGATAGCTTCAAAAATCGTTAGTAACTTATTTAAGTTGGTTCTCTGTGATTTGGTGCCAACAATATATTCTTGAGTCATTATGGTGCAACCAAAGACAGGGCCAGCTTGGCCTATACTTCCATTATATACGGCTCTTACTGACTCGGGTGTACTTTCTGAAACTTCAATAATAGGTGTTCTAGTACCGGTATTGCTTACTGAGAAAAACTTAATTTTATCACTTTCTATCCAGCCCTCATTGGCGTCCATTTGTGTCACAAGTACACCTGATGGAGGAATATCGTACACCCGAGAATCACCTTCGTATTGTGGCGGCTTGCCATTAGGGGCATTAAATACGATGTGTAATTTTCCAGTAAAACCATCAGGTATAAGGATAATTTCAGGCTCACTTTTTTTTGCTTCTGTACAGGCTGACATTAATGCGGTTACTATAAAACCTATAAGCAATATATTTTGAAACCTCATAGAGTTACCTTTTTTAAGTATAGAACTCCAAAGAAATTGTAATGAACAAGCCTTAACACATACCTTCAAATAGCTTTTTATCAATATTTTTAACTTTGATAGCTTCATAGAGGGTGAGTAACTTTTCGGTATTTCTTTGCTCAGCATCTGTACCAACCGTAAAGTTTTTATTTATTACTGTGCAGCCGTATATTGGACCCGAACGCCCTAAGCCACCGACATACACGGTTCGTTCTGTTTTTGGCGTATTTTCTGACCATTCACTTATAGGGGTTCGCTTGCCTGACTTACTTACAGAGAAGTACTTAATTTCACTACTTTCACTCCAACCTTCATTGGCATCCATTTGTGTCACAAGCACACCTGATGGGGGGATATGATACACCCTCGAGTGACCTTCATACTTGGGTGGTTGACCATTTGGTGCGTTGAATACAATATATAAAGATCCTACGTATCCTTCTGGTATCAGGTAAATTGTGGGCTCACTTTTTTGTACTTCTGTGCAGGCTGACAGTAATGCAGCTATTAAACCTATAAGCAATATTTTTAGAGACTTCATAGAGTTACCTTTTGAAAGTGTAGAGCTCCACAGAAATTACAATAAGCAAGCCTTAGCACATACCTTCAAATAGTTTTTTATCAATATTTTTAACTTTGATAGCTTTATAGAGGGTGAGTAACTTTTCGGTATTTCTTTGCTCAGCATCTGTACCAACCGTAAAGTTTTTATTTATTACTGTGCAGCCGTATATTGGACCCGAGCGCCCTAAGCCACCGACATACACGGTTCGCTCTGTTTTTAGCGTGTTTTCTGACCATTCACTTATAGGGGTTCGCTTGCCTGACTTACTCAAAGAGAAGTACTTAATTTCACTACTTTCACTCCAACCTTCATTGGCATCCATTTGTGTCACAAGCACACCCGACGGCGGGATATGATACACCCTCGAGTTACCTTCATACTTGGGTGGTTGACCATTTGGTGCGTTGAACACAATATATAACGATCCTACGTATCCTTCAGGTATCAAGTAAATTGCAGGCTCTCTTTTTTTTACTTCTGTACAGGAAGATAAACATGCGATCATGAACCCGACTAGCAGTATTTTAAAAAAGTGAGTGCTGGGGGAGTGTTTCATTGAGTTTCCTTTACTTTAGTAAACCATCAAAGCAATATTTTAAACTCGCTTTTTCGAGTAACATACAGTGGCCGCTGTTAGCAGGGATAGAGATAAATCGGTAATTCCAATCAGTTATTTTTTGGAACTTTAGTTTTGGTTGTTTATTGGTTCGCCTAAAGAGTTCATCACCAACAGTCCCTTTAAAACTACCATTTTTATTAAGCGGTAATCGTATTGCACTTGCTATCATCGGGTAGTCAGCATTTAAAGATAAACTCACAGGTGCTGCTCCTTTTCGAACGTGTACACCCAATGAAACGGCTTGTCCACTAGGGCCTACTATAAACGCCTCACAATTTGGAAAACCATCGCCAGTAATATAAGTTACAATGTCCATGTGACCGTTTTGTCTGTCAATATCCACGACGATTTTGTATTTAACATTTAAGGTCGGAACATAGGAGAAATCTAGAGCTTCTTGTACCTCAGGAGAGCCTGGCATAGCGTGGTTAACACCACCATATTGACCTTCCATCCTGTACTGGTAAATATTTTTATTGGGAAAAACTCTGCTTTTAAGAAAAGTGCGTCCTTTTGGTGCCAATTCACCACTATAAACTCTTTTTGCTCTCTCCCAAGGAGCTTTTGATGGGTCTGACACCGTATCGTTAGTGAGTATTTTTCCTTCTGATGTAGAAAGAGATAATCTATGCCAAATCCTAGATGTTATTGGTTTTACACCACTCGGCTTTAGAGAAAATCCACGATTGTCCCCTTCAAACATGAGGCCTGACCAACCGAATGTTTTCTCTGGGTGAAATGAGCGTATATTAATTTCATAGTCTGCTAATTGGAGAGTCATGCGATAATTCCGTTTATCAATTAGTTAAGTCCGTTTCGGTTAGGGTAACATCGAGCTTGGTCCAAAACAAACCAAAGAACGGAGTGCCAAAAGCAAGAAATGAATAGTACTGTTTAGGAAATGGGCGAGGAAGCTGTCATTTGCATGACGAGCTAAGTTGTTTGTCGTGATACTTCTTAGAAGCACGATTTGGGTGTTTATTTACTAGAAAAGAGGGCTACGTATATAGTAACCCTTTTAGAACTTGGTGCGGGTTATTCGAAGTATCTCGCTAAATCATCAGAGCCACCTATATGTTGCCCACCAATAAATACTTGCGGTACCGTATCTCTACCGGATATCGCTTTTAAGCTGGTAAGCGACGCTTGACTACCCAACACAATTTCCTCAAAAGCAAGACCGTGCTGCGTAAGCATTGTTTTCGCTTTGGTACAAAACGGGCATCCCGGCTTTGTAATAATGCTTACTGGCTGTGGCTTACTTTGTTTGGGGTTAATATAATCAAGCATAGTATCTGCATCCGATACCTCAAAAGGGTCGCCTGGTTTTTGCGGCTCGATAAACATCTTCTCGACCACGCCGTCTTTCACGAGCATGGAGTAGCGCCAGCTACGTTTACCAAAACCTAGGTCGTTCTTGTCAACCAGCATGCCCATGCCGTCAGTGAACTCGCCGTTACCGTCAGGGAGTAAGGTAATATTGTCGGCCTCTTGGTGCTCAGCCCAGGCATTCATAACAAATGTATCGTTTACCGACACGCAGACAATGTCATCTACGCCATTTTGTTTTAGTACACCTGCAAGCTCGTTGTAGCGGGGTAAGTGTGTTGACGAGCAGGTCGGTGTAAACGCGCCGGGCAATGAGAAAACCACGACCGTCTTACCTGCAAAGATATCGTTTGAGGTAAGTTGTTGCCATTGCTCGCCTTTACGCACTGCAAATGTCACCTGAGGAATTCGTTGGCCTTCGCTGTTGTTTAATGTTGTCATACTGATAATCTCCTTTCGATGTGTTGGGTACAGTGTGACAAAAGCGAGTCGATTTGTATATCAGTAAGAATTGATGACTTTGATTGTTAAAACCGAACGTTGAACGTATCTTGATTTTAAATGGTACGCAGGAAGTGCTGAGCCAGGCTATTGGCTCAGTAACACTAAGTCGTTGAGTTGAATATTCGCTAGTGGCCGTTTACCAATATTAGTGGCAATGGCACTGTGTTGGTAAAGCTGATTCACTTCTACACGATGTAAGGTAGTTACCTGACGTGGCAAATGTTTGCCTGCATAGGTGGTGAGGTTGCTGCTATGTGCCAAAGTGAGTTGCTGGCCCATCATTAAGCCGTTGGCTTTACCTAAGTTGACAACTACTTGGTCACCATCAATATGCTGAATTAAGCCACGGGTCGGTAGGCAGCGCAGCTCATTGTTAAGGTCAAACATCACTTTTTCACTGAGCGCAGTAATGGCTCGTCCGTATTGGCTCTGCCAAAAAGTGCCACTGTTTACATCGATACGAGCGGTTTTTTCAAATTGCCAAGGCCCTTGAGTTTGATAGGCTTTTTGCCATATTTTTTCAAAGCTCAAGGCATCGAATAACGCAAACTCTACATTAAAATAGCGGTTATAGCTTTCGTCCTGCCAAAATGCATAATCATTATTTAATTGCTTGCCGGTGGAAATATCGGTGATTTGCGAAAGTAACACGTACTGACTGTTACTTTTGTCGCGAATATATTCCAGTACGTTTTCATCATACTGAAATTGCTGTGTAAAGAAGGGGCTAACATCCACCGCTTCTTTAAAATAAGGAATAGGCAGCATTGCTAGTTGCGTTTGGCTCATAATTGCGTAGAGCTGCTTAGTAAAAGCTGGGGCCACGTCAAATATTTGACCATAACGAGCTTGCTGTGGATTGTCCAATGCCGTGCGTGTGAGAGCAAAGTGGCTAACAAAGTCTTGTTCAGGGCATTGCTGTGGGTTGTCTAACACTTCAATTTGCATGGTGACACTGATCATGCCATCACTTTGTTGCTCTTCGAGCAGCTGCATTTGTTGTACTTGACCATGTGCTTGCAAAGAAAGGTGATCCTGAGTGAGCACGCCGTTAGTCAAGGTCTGCACACTGGATAGCTCCAGCCCTGAATATAATAACGCCTGTTTTATAGCGTCGCTGACCGCGCTGGCGCGTGCTGTTTCAGTATCTCCATCCTCTAAAGTCGCAACCCCTGTGGTTTGCAACCATTGGGCGCTGACACTCGGGCTTATTAGTGCAATCATCAGTGCGCACACAGATGCCAAATATCGCATAGTTATCCCACCTAAAAATGTTCTTGCAACAAAGACAGCAAAGAACATACCAACTCCCCCTGTAATAGTGGCATTTATCGTGCATACTACTGAGCATAGGTTTAGAGACAATCAATGTGGAGCAAAACATGCTACGAATGATGATACTGCTGATCAGCACATGGAGCATGCTCGGTTGCAGCAGCGTGTTTGATAAGCACGTTGAATATGCCATCGAGCAGCCTGACAATTATCCGATTTTACGTGCGATTGGCTACGCGCCTATTGCACCGCAGCCCGGTGAAAGCGCCCAGCAAAAATCGCTGATGGCGATGAAAGCTTCAAAGATAGAAGCTTACCGGGAGTTGGCGGAGCAGGTTTATGGCCAGCAAATGCAAGGGCAAACCACCGTTGCCAATGCCATTGCTGGAGATGATGTACTGCAGGCACGGGTTCAAGGGGTGATCCGAGGGGCTCGAGTTAAACGCAGTTATGTTGTTGGCGACAGTTATGCGACTGAATTAGAACTGGATATGAAGCTAGTACACGATCTTTACATTACTCAGAGTAAACCTCGCAAGGTAAAAAAGGTCACTTACTACTGAGGTGCTTGCTGATATATAACATTGCCCCAAGTGTACGCCTGTGCGCTTGGGTTTTATCTTTTCTTGCCTTTATACACCTGCATTTTTGCTTTAATTGCTAATATCAAACTTATTCTAAGCACCTCTTTATACTGCATTTACGGCCAACATCGGGTGCTGCAGAACTGAAAATCACTGCTATGCTTTAATAAATCAAACCCATTGCGTCCTAAGCGGTGCGCAGAAACTATGTAGGCTTTTAGGACGTAGTGAGCAGTGCGAAAATTATAAATAAAATACGGTGGCTGGGGCTAGGTTTAGTGTTCGCCATGACATTGCTCATGAGTGCCATTCACGCTGGCGCAACTATGGACAGCGACTTGTTTCAAACGCTTATGCGCAATCAATACGGTACTCAACGTTTACTGGTGGCGCAGCGCTGGCAGCAATTACTAGCTAGCTTGAGTGCGCAGCCCGAAACCCGCAAAGTGCAACTGGTCAATCAGTTTTTTGCCACGCAAGTGCGCTACCGCACCGACCAACTTCTCTACAAACAACAAGATTATTGGGCAACGCCATTAGAAACCCTGGGGCAGGGGCTGGGCGATTGTGAAGACTACGCCATAGCGAAATACGCGTCATTGAGGATGCTAGGCATCGCTGATAATAAGCTACGGCTTATCTATGTTAAAGCGCAAATAGGTGGCCCTCGCAGTCAAGAGTTTCAAGCGCATATGGTGTTGGGTTATTACCCGACACCCAGTAGCCAACCCATCATTCTCGACTCGCTGACAAGTGCTATTTTGCCAGCAGAGAAGCGCACTGATTTATATCCGGTTTTCAGCTTTAACAGTGAAGGTCTGTGGACTGCAACGTCAACCCACAGTGTGGCCGACCCTCGGGCGAGATTATCTCGCTGGCATTCGGTTTTAAAGAAAATGGAACAGCAAGGAGTTAGGTGGTGATAAAGCAAGCATCTACGGCGTCCAATGGGGCGCACCGTATATCTCTGGTGGTACAACTGTGGCTGGTGATTGTGGTTATTGCTTTGAGTGGGTTGATCAGCAGCGTACTCATTAGCGGATACAATGTTAAATCTAGCTTCACCGAAGAGCTTTATTTGAAAAACGCCGATAATGCCACAACCTTAGCGCTTGCGCTCAGTCAGATGGATAAAGACCCAGTGACCGTTGAGCTTTTCGTCTCAGCAGCCTTTGATACCGGCCACTATCAGCAGATTAAATTAGTCGATACACAGGGTGAAGTTGTGGTTGAGCGTTCGCTTACACAGCACGAACATGCCTCAGTACCTAGTTGGTTTGCACAGATGTTTGCTTTTAAGGTCGACGCCGGCGTTGCACAAATAAGCAATGGTTGGCAACAATACGGCACCTTGTATATTCAGAGTCAGCAAAGATATGCACTAGAAGCTTTATGGGACAATGTGCTCAATTTAGCCAGTGGTTTTGCCATTGTTGCGTTATTGAGCTGTATTGCTGCTTCACTCATTTTACGTTGGGTACTGAAGCCTTTAGAGCGAGTAGTCGCTCAAGCCCAAGGGTTCTCAAAAAAGCAATTTAAGCAGCTTGCAGTTCCCAATACGGCCGAATTAGCTGAGGTGACAGAGGCGATGAATCATCTGGCCGAGCGCTTTGGTGGCATTTTACGCGAAGGGAACGAGCGTATTGCCCGCGCACAATACCTAGCCCAGCACGATACAACAACAGGGCTGGCCAATGGTCGGTACTTCCTGTCGCGTATGGAGCAAGAGTTAAAGCAAGTTAGTCATGATCAGCAAGTGTTGATACTAATGCGTTTGGCAAACTATGAGCAACTGCGGGGGAGCTTAAACCCGGAACAGTTTTATAGGTTGGAGAAAGAGCTGGCGCAGTTACTGATTAGGTATGCAGAAACTCAGCAAGATAACCTCCATGACTGGCAACTTGGGCGTATCAGTCATTGTGACTTTGCTCTTCGACTCAATGAGGTCATGGCTGCAGAGGATAGCTCAAGGATGCTGACGCAATGCTGCAGTGAATTTAGCGATACCTATAATGGGCTGATAGAGCTGAGGCACAGTATTACCTATATTGAACAAAAGCAAAGCGGTGAAGAGGCTTTGCAGCAAGGTCAACGGTTGTTGGCAATGGCGACCGCTTCCGGCGTAGATATGTACGCCGATGCTGCAACCGAGCACCACCAAGTAGCGGCGGCGACTGGGCAATCCTTAACGCAAGCGCTTGAAAAAGAGCAGTTTGAATTAAAGCTCACAGACGTACTGAGTTTTGACGATAGCTGCGTACAAAGTGAAGTCGGTTTATATTTGAAAGTGGGTAACAAGGTCCATTCGCGACGCTACTATCAACGCCTGCTCAGTGAACAACAATTGGATGCGCAGCTGGACTGGAAAACGGTGAAAACATTTTTCAATGAGAAGTTATGGCTGCATTACGCTCAGCCTCTTGCTATCAAACTCAGTGAAGCGACTCTAGAAGATGAAATCGCTTATACCAGTATTCTTGCATTAATATCGAGTGAGCGGCAGCTAGCATCGCGCCTAACCTTGGAGTTTTCTGAGTCATGTTTAATCAACATGGCTGAACAAGTGAAAGAGTTCTGCCGAGAGGCAAAATTAGTGGGTTGCCAATTAGGTTTAACGGATGCAGGTCAAGCACTGAACCAAGTTGATGGCTTAGAGCAGTTGGGGTTAGACATTATAAAGCTTGATAACACCTTGGTGCACAACATCAGTAATGATGAGGCAACTCAGCAGTTGGTGAGGCATATTTGTGCGCAAGTGCGCCCTTTGGGAATGATGGTCGTGGTGGAGGAGCTGGCTCAAGACATTGCTGTTGAATTACTCAAAGAGTTGGGGGTCAGTGCCCGTATTCAAATTCAGCAAGGGCATTAATGCCCTTACCCAGCGCCGTTGACATGCAACGCTAATTGCAGTCGGTCTTTGACTTGTAGCTTGGCAAATGTCGAGCTTAAATGCTGCTTTACGGTGCGCTCAGAAATATAGAGTCGTGCCGCGATAGCCTTGTTGGTTTGTCCTTGAGCCACGAGCTTGGCGACCTCACATTCACGCTCGCTCAGCTTACTCAAATCCGCAGAAGCAGATGAACAGGCCTTATCGGCGATGGAAAGTGCACCAATAAGATTGCTTAGCAAGCAGCCAGGAAGCCACAGAGCATTGTTTTCAATCGCGTCACGCGCCTGTTTAAGTACAGCCGTAGTGGCGAACAGTTCTACATAGCCGCGCGCACCTAAGCTAAACCCTTGTTGTAATTCACTGACACAGGGATTTCGAGTCATCAAAATAATTGCGATATGACGAGCATGTAATTGGCCAATGATCTGTTGCCAATCGGGCATGCCAGTGAGTACCCAAGCAATACGCGCATCGGGTATTTGCTCGGGCAGTGCATAAAGCACTTCCATTGGCTCACTTAGGCGCTGCCAATGGCTAGATACGAGCCCTTGTTCGGTTATAAACAGATCCATGGCTAACGCTCCGTCATCGCCAAAGAAGTAGCTTTAAGAATGGGCTTTAATAAATAGTCTAATACCGTTTTTTGCCCGGTGATAATATCCACTTGGGTTGTCATTCCTGGAATAATCGTGAGTTGCTCGCTCAATGAGCCGCGCGATGTTTTTAATTGCACTAAGTAATAGGTGTTATCACGCTCATCGGTGACGGTATCGGCACTGATATGAGTGACTTGGGCTTCCAACCCGCCATAAATAGTAAAGTCATAGGCTGTGAGTTTGATCATCGCCGGTTGCCCTGGGCGTAAAAAGGCAATGTCTTGTGGCGCGACTTTGGCTTCCACAAGTAGTTGATCATCAAGAGGGATGATCTCCACCAAGTCACTGCCAGGTTGTAACACCGCACCCACAGTATTGACCAACAGGCGTTGCACAGTGCCACGAACTGGCGAGCGAATATCTGTTTGTGTAACCTTATCAGCAAGCCCCGTTTGTGTTTCCCGCAAGGCATCGAGGCGCAGCATCGAGTCGGAGAGTTGGTCGCGCCAGCGGTTCACCATGGTCAGTTCGACCTCATCAATTTTACTTTGCGCTTCTTCAATCGCCGCCTGAGTTCGCTTCAATGCCGCTTGGGCGCGCTTTATCTCACCTTGTAAGTCCACAGCCTGTCGCTCTAAGCGGATTATGTCGACTTCAGAGACGGCCCCAGATTGCAGTAATGGTCGTGTTACCCTCAGTTCTCGTTGGCTTAGTGCTAGGCTGGCGCGGTACTGCTCAATGGCTGCGGCTGTTTCATTATAGTCTTGGCGTCGCTGTTCTAATTGCCGTTGGTGAATACGAATTTGCTGGGTCAATTCCTGCTTATTACTGCGATATTGGGCTTGTTCATACTTAATCGCATTAGGCGCTTGCTGCTTTAGTTCATCGCTAAATACCAGTTCAGTATTTGCGGTGAGCGCTTGTAAGCGAGCCACTTCTGCGCTTAACCCTAAATATTGGGCGCGGCTTTCACGCAGGCTGGAGACAAACCGAGTCGGGTCGACTTTGACGAGGAGGTCCCCTTGTTCAACAACTTGCCCCTCCTTGACGAGAATTTGCTCGACCATGCCTCCGTCATAAGATTGCACAACTTGCAGTTTTTGTGAGGGGATCACTCGTCCTTCGCCGCGTGTCACTTCATCTAGTTGTGCGTAGGCGGCCCACACTAGCAGCAGTATAACCGCCACGGCGATAGCATAAAGAAGGCCGCGCGCCGCCAGTGGTTGCTGCTGCATTTGCTGCCAATGCGCATCAGCCACCCAGTCTTGCTGATTGGGAGGCACGAAGAAGCCATTAAACAGACGATTGAATAACCCCTTTTTGGCGCTGCGTTGAATGCCTCGGCCTAAGCGCTCAAAACTCGCTTGCTCAATACTGGATGGCGGGTGTTCTTGCTCTTTCATGATGCGTGTTTCACCGATTTTTTCGTCAAGTGAGAGGTGATCGTCGCTTTATCTCCATCGGCGATGATTTGACCCTTATCCATGACTATAACTCTATCAACGAGTTCCAACAGGGCTGAACGATGGGTAACAAGTACGAGCGTTTTGCTGGAGCAGTAGTGTTTTAGGGTATGGATTAACCGTTGCTCACTGCTGTGATCTAGGGCGGCACTGGGCTCGTCCAATAGTAACACCGGAGGGTCATTGATAAGGGCCCGAGCCAGAGCAACGGCTTGGCGTTGTCCGCCAGAGAGTAACTTTCCTTGTTCGCCAACTTGCAAATCAAGGCCGTCAGGATGGGCGTTGATAAGCTCCATCAGACCAGCTTTCTCTGCAGCTGCTATTATTTGTTCATCTTCGGCATGCCACGCACCAAGCGTGATGTTGTCTCTCAACGTACCGTACATCAAGCTCACGTCTTGGGGAACGTATCCTATATTGTGGCGTAGCTCAGCCGGGTCGAGTTGGCCGATATCAATGTCATCAACTAATATATGGCCTGCACTAGGGCTATATAACCCCATAAGAAGCTTCTCAATGGTGCTTTTGCCAGAGCCATTTTTACCGACCAGGGCCACATGCTCACCGACATTAATTTGCAGTGACACGTTGCGTATAATAGGCACTGCGTTTTCATCATAGCTAAAATTAACTTGATCTAACTTGAGGTGGCCGTTAAGAACTGGGTGCGATACCCAGTGTTTGCCCTCTGGTCGCTCTACTGGCTTGTCCATTATCTCATTAAGTGAATCCATAGCCGTAGCCGCGTGGTGATATTGTGCCATCACAGCAGCTGTTTGCGAGATTGGGGCCATGGCGCGAGAAGACAACAGATACGCGGCAATCAATCCGCCTTGCGTTAATTCGCCGTCAATCACCAAGTACACACCAACAATGATAAGGCCAATGCCGACCCCTTGTTGCATCCAGGTAGACAGATTAGTAATTGAGGCACTGAGCAAACGGCTTTGGGTATTTATACGCGCTAAATACAGTGTCGCTCGTTCCCACGCTGATTGCACTTTACATTCTCCATGAAAGGCTTTGATATCATCGAGGTTGTTTAAGCTTTCAACCAGCACGGCATTGCGCATGGCACTGACTTTCATGGTGTTGTCACTTAGCTGCTCAAGACGATTGTGACTGGCAAGGGCGTACAGCAAAATGACTGTAGCGCCAATGATCAGCGGCACAATTAACTCTAAGCCAATCAGTGCGATAATTAATGCGTAAATTAATACAAAGGGTAAATCGACTAATGCCACTAAGGTCATAGAGCTAAAGAACCCACGGATAGACTCAAAAGCGTGAAGGTTTGCGGCAAATGAACCTGAAGACTGGGGCTTATTCTTCAGTTGCATGCCGAGTACACGCTCCATAATGGTGGCTGAGACTTTTACATCGATACGGCTCGCGGCTAATTCAAGAAAATAACTGCGCATCAAACGCAACACCAAGTCGGCGCTGAGCGCCAACATGGCGCCAATACCTAAAACCCATAAAGTGTGTACGGCTTGGTTTGGAACAACGCGGTCGTATACGTTCATCACAAACAGCGGCATGGTCACTGAAAACAGGCCTATGAATAGTGCGGCAATAATCACATCGCGATACAGCGAGCGACATTCTTTGATGATCGGCCAAAACCACCCGGTGCGGCTATTTTTATTAGTCAGAGGCGCGCGGGCATCGTAGGCAAATTCAGGCTGAAGGTAGATAACCGCGCCACTGTAGGTTTTTTCAAACTCCCCGATACTTTGTTGTACTGGCGTATCTGCAAGTTCAGGGTAAATCACAGATACTTGCTCGTTGTGCTTATCGAAGCTTAGCAGCACACAGGCTTGATTGTTTGCCATTAACACAATGGCGGGCAGTAAAGCGGTATTAACCGCATCAAGGTCTCGATGTACGAGCTTCGCCTTAAAGCCAGCACGTTTGGCGGCGCGTGACAGCACAGAAGGAGTGAGCTTATCGTCAACAAGAGGAAGGCCAGCGATAAGCGCCTCGCCAGAGAAGGGGCGATTATGATAATTGCATATTATTGCTAAGCAATCCGCTAAGGCACCGCCGTGAGCATGATCCATTTTCATAAAACGCCATTTTTGGTAGGTGGTTAGCTGTTGATTTTGGCTTCAATTCGCCTATTGAGCGCATTGGCACGCACTGAAATTTCTTTCTGGATAGGCTGTTCAATACCAAAGCCCATGGCCGTCACCCGCTGTGCAGAAATACCGAAGTTATTGATAAGAATCTCGGTAACAGCAAAAGCGCGGCGCTCTGACAGCCGTTTGTTGTACTGAGGTTCGCCATCAAGTGACGCGTGGCCGTGGATTTCAACGGTTTTATCTGGGTGTTGCTTTAAGAATGTCGCGAGGCGCTCAATCTCAGCGTAGTATTGCGGCATCACCACGTCAGAATCGAAGGCAAAGGGAATACCTATTTCCACCGAACGCGTGTCCGCTGTATATTTAGTGCAGCCTTGGGCGTCGACCTCGGTTGCAAATGGTGTGGCCGGACACTGGTCTTTATCATTGGCAATGCCATCACTGTCGTCATCAGCACTCATAACGGCGGCGTTACTACTTAGACCTGCAGCTGGTAATGTAGTGTCTATTTTTATACTTTTATAGGCGTTGTTACGCTTATTTTTCTCGGCAAGAAAGGACTTGCGAGACATTTGGCTGGCAACGTCGACTTTGGGGCAAAGGTGCTCGCTATCTGCTGTAAGCGGCGACTCAGTTAACTCACTTAAAGTCGGGTAGTCCTCGTTGGTAATACTTAAAGCTTCGAGTAACCCGCCCATCTCTGCTAGCATCGCCAATACATTGTTCATTCGCTCATACTCGGCATTTATATAGGCTCGGCTGGATTGAAACGCCTCATTTTCAGCATCAAGCACGTCCAGCAAAGTACGCTCGCCGATATCGAACTGATCCTTATAAGCCAGCTTGACCTTCTCCGAGGCGGCCTGGTGCTGCTCTAAGGCCGGTAGCTTACGCTCTAAAATGCGTACATTATTGTAGGCGATTTGCACGCCTTGGCGTATCTCTAAACAGGCTAAATCGCGTTGTTGCTTAGCAACATTGACTTGTTCGTATGCTTGCTCGAGATTGGCACTATCAAGGCCACCATTGAACAGGTTGTAGCTTACATCAATGCCAATTCGGCCCTCGGAGCGGGTCGTGTTAAAACCAAGCTCATCTCTGTCTTGCATGCCATAGCGAGCGGATAAGTTCACATTGGGGTGAAATCCGGACTTTTGGCTTTGTGCAAAGGCTTGCTCTGCGCTGATACCATAGAGCGTGGCATAAAAGCGCGGAGAGTTTTCATATGCTAGCGCTAACGCTTTGTTGATAGAAAACGGAATCTGGTCATCACTGATCCCCGCCTCGTTGAGATTGCTAGGGGGCAGCTCGCCGACAATCCGTAGATAGCGGGCATTGACATCGTGCAAGTTGGCAAGCTCGGTCATAACGTTAGACTCGGCCAGCGATAAACGCCCGGTGATTTGCTCTAGATCGGCTGCTCTGGCTACGCCTGCGTCGACGCTTTGCTCAATCTGTTGAAACACCATTTGGTGTTGTTCAAGGTTTTGCTCTGCTAACTCCACCAGCTTGTTGTAGCGAATAACATCAAGATAAGCAGTAGCGGCATCTAAGCTGGTTTGTTGTGCTTGAGCTAGCAGTTCAAAGTAACGTGTTAGCTGGACTTGCTCAAACCGCTCCACTTCGTTGCTAGTGCGAAAGCCGTCATAGAGCATTTGAGTTACGCTCAACTCGGCGGTATTTCGCGCATAGTCATCATCAACGCCGTAATTACGAGTCTCGTACCCAGTGCTTGCATTGACGTCGACTTTAGGCAAGTAGCCAGAGAATGCAGCATCGACCCCATGCATTGACGCTTTAAATTCATGCCAACGCTGTTTTACCTGCGGATTTGTGTCAATTGCTTGTTTGGCGGCGTAAGAAAGTGGTTCTGTAGAGCGTGCTTGTGATAACGAGCTTGTAAACATCGTAGTCAGTGCAATAGCGGTAAGTAGAAGCGGTTTAAGACCTATGAACTCCTTGTTAGCCTGTTCACGATCCATGCTAACCTCCCAGTTTTGTTAAATAAACCCAGTACTGCCATGTCAATTGTATGATTTAGTCGAGAATTCATCGATGCGCAATAAAATCATTTTTTGTACCTCTAAAATTCGTTCGACTTAGTATAAAAGTATGGTTTTTTGGCGACAAAATTGGACTGCTGTCCAATAACACTTTACTCGTCAGTTTCTACACTTAATTTGTCGGCCAAATTCAGTGAGGAAACCGCCATGGATCAGTTAATTGTAAAAGAGGTAGTAGGGGAAGTATTTGTACGTTTGCCCAATGGTGAGGTAAAGCTTGTTAGCGTTGGCGATAGTATCGTCCAAGGCGCGCGCATAATGACCCAAGCACAAAGCTCAGTGACACTCTCAGGCACTCACAGCGACTTTGAAATTCCTGCCAATCAGCATGTATCGCTAGGGGCAGACACGCTAGCTGAATTTGGTTTGAGCCTAGATGAGCATCAGGTCGCCCAGCAAAGTGTTGCCGAGGCACTCAATGGCCTTGATGCACAGCCGACCTCACCTTCTGCCACTAACGAAGACCCCAGTATTTCCTCTTTTTTGGATGCACTGCAAGGTGACGGTGACATTCTCGATGCCTTAGAAGCAACCGCTGCTGGTGCGGGTGGAGGCGCCGCTGGTGGAGGGGGGACCTCTTTTGTACAGCTCACACGTATCAGCGAAACGCTATCAGGTCAGCAACTGACCTTAAATGACGATTTTAGTGCTCAGAATCAAGGTGCGATAACGGTTGAGAATACCGGCGATGGGGTGTTGCCAGAGGGTGAAGCAGCGAGTGGTGAGAGCGGAGTTATTACGGTGACGCCGATAGGTTTAACTAATAACCCAGACATTCAAGTCAGTGGCTCCAGCACCAATATGGCAGGGCAAACTGCGACTGTGACATTGATCACGGCTAATGGTGTTTCGATTGAGCAGACAGTGGTTATTGATGATGGCGGTCAGTGGCAGGTAGTATTTTCTGACGAGGTAGCAGACGGTGCGTTCGAAGTGACTGTGACGGCCACCGATCCTCAGGGAAACACTGTGGTGGGAACAACATCAGGGGAACTTGACACCATAGCCCCCGTTATTGTTATCGCTACCCCTATAGATGAAGGTGACCCGACGCCAGCTATTTCGGGTAGCAGCGATTTGGATGCTGGAGCAGCAGTCAATGTACTCATTACCGATGCAGCAGGCGCAACCCAAACACTGGTCGCTACTGTGGGGGAGGACGGCACGTGGCAAGTGCAAGTGACACAACCGTTGGTGCAAGGGGAGTTCAGTGTTGTTGCTAGTAGCACGGATGAAGCAGGGAATATTGGCCAGGCGCAGGCCCAGGGCAGCTTTAATGGTGATACTGACCTAGAGAGTTTAACTATTGATATCGCTGCGATTGGCACCACAAACGACAGTACGCCGAGTCTAGCGGGCAGCACGGATGCCCCTGGTGGTAGTGTGATCACTATCACTGTCGTTGACGCTTTGGGAAATGAGCAGAGTATAACCACAACCGCTGTTGCCGGTCAGTGGCAAATTGATGTGGCTCAGCCATTGGCCGAAGGCGAATTCTCAGTGACCGCCTCTGTAGCGGCGGGTGGCTTAGAGGCCAGTGACTCAGAGTCGGGTTTATTGGATAGCCAAGCGCCCAGTATATTCATTGACTCACTGGCAACTATCAGTGATAGCACCCCAATAATCAGTGGCAGCAGTGATGAAATCGGCGCCACCGTCAATATAGTGGTTACAGATGCGGCGGGAGTTGCACAAAGTTTAACGGCTACTGTCCAGGCAGATGGTAGCTGGCAGGTGGAGGTGCCACAAGCGCTGGCTGAGGGAGAGTTTGAGGTACAGGCAAGTGTCACTGATGCGGCAGGTAATAGCGCCAGTGATACCGAGCAAGGAGTTATAGATGTCAGTGCGCCGGAGTTAACGATAGATTCTCCTGCGATTACCAATGACACAACCCCCGTTATTACTGGCACCAGTAGTGAAGTCGGGGGCACCGTTATTGTGATTGTCTCTGATGCTGAAGGCAATCGACAAACATTAGAAGCGACAGTTCAGCAAGATGGTAGCTGGCAAGTACAAACTCAACAACCGCTAGGTGAGGGTGTTTACCAAGTGCAGGCGAGTGTGGTTGATGCATCCGGCAACAGTACCAGTGATACTGCTCAAGGCGAAGTGGATACTACAGCGCCGAGCCTAACCCTGACTCCACTTGGAGTCACCAACGATCCCACCCCAGTGATTTCCGGAACAAGTGATGAAATAGGAGCAACGATAGCGGTCGAAGTGGTTGATGCGAATGGTACAACTCAGTCATTCACTGCTGAGGTGCAAAGCGACGGAAGTTGGCAAGTATCTGCTGCGCAGGCGCTTGCTGAGGGGGTGTTTACCGTTTCAGCGAGTGTTACTGATGCCCAAGGAAATGAAGCGCAGGCAAATGCCCAAGGGCAAATAGATGTTACGGCTCCGACGCTCAGTATTGACCCGCTTGGAGCGCAAAGTGATACCACGCCTATTATTTCCGGTGTTAGTTCGCAAGTGGGCGCAAGCGTGGCTATCGAGGTCACCGATAACGATGGTACGACGCAAACGTTAACAGCGGTGGTGCAAAGCGATGGTCGCTGGCAGGTAGAAGCCTCCCAGCCGTTAGCTGAAGGGGATTATACTGTACTTGCATCAGTGACTGATGAAGCAGGGAACAACACCCAAGCGTCAGCGCAGGGCAGTATTGATGCCAGCGCACCGGATTTGACCATCGACAACCCGGGTATAGGCAATGACACGACTCCAATCATTACTGGCAGTAGTTCTGAGGTTGGAGCAACGGTGGCTATCACCGTGGTCGATGCCAGTGGTAATACCCAGACCGTTCAGGCGACGGTGCAAGGTGATGGCACTTGGAGTGTGTCGCTCTCCACGCCTTTAGCTGAAGGGCAATACACTATCACCGCCGAAGTCAGTGACAATGCCGGTAACCAAGCGAATGATCAAGTCCAAGGCGAAGTGGATATTACAGCACCCTCTGTGACAATTTCGCCCGTTGGCAGTGTGAATGATGAAACCCCTGTTATTAGCGGCAGTGCTGAAGGCAATGAGGGGGACGTTGTATCAATTACCGTAGTCGATGCCAGCGGAGATAGTCAGAGTTTTACGGCACTGTTAGCCGGTGATGGCAGTTGGACAGCTGAGGTGCCCACTGCACTTGCTGAGGGGGATTTTGATATTACCGCCAGCATTACTGATGCCGCAGGAAATGAGGGCACCGACAATGAATCTGGTACTGTTGATACTGCCGGTCCAGGGATCACGATTGATCCCGTAGGAGTGATAAGCGATGCCACTCCTGTTATTTCTGGTATATCAGCGGGCGCTGCGCCTGGAGCCGTGGTATCAATAGTCGTGGTTGATGCCCTTGGCAATGTTCAGAACTTGAGCGCCACAGTCGGCGCAGACGGTACATGGAGCGCAAACGTTGGTGCAGCGCTGGCAGAAGGAGAGTTTACTATCACAGCCAGCGTTGATGATGGAGCTGGCAACACCTCAACGGATTCTGAGACAGGGGTCATCGATACTCTTGCTCCAAGTGTTGAGATTGACCCACTCGAGCTCACTAACGACAACACGCCTCTTATTTCTGGGGGCTCAAGCGAGGCGAGCAGCCAATTAACACTTATCTTTACTGACTCTCAGGGGAACAGTCAAAGCGTAATCACTACCACTGATGCCAATGGTGATTGGCAGGTATCCGCTCCTTCAGCGTTAGCCGATGGTACTTATACCGTGGCCGCGACCATTGTTGATGATGCAGGCAATACGGGTACTGATTCACAAAGTGCTGTAATTGATACCATTGGCCCCGAGTTGACCATAGTGCCATCGTTTCTGTTAGGTAACCTTGTTTCCTTGTCTGGTACTTCGGATTTGCCCGCAGGCAGTGAAGTCACCATCACAGAACACCTAGTCGGAGGAGGGATTGGTGCAACGTACACAGCGATCACCGATGCGGATGGCAATTGGACTTTACTTAATCTGACGGTGCCGCTTCTGACATTAGCCTATGTGACTGCGTCAGCCTCTGATGCCGCTGGTAATTCGACCACCATCAGTACACTCGATTTTGATAATGAACCACCTGTCCTTAGCATTGATACCCTTGGCTTAACTAATGACAGCACGCCAGTTATCAGTGGCACAACGGATGTGGCAGATGGCACAGTGGTAGAGGTGATAGTGACCGATGCGTTCGGTGACCAGCAAACCCTGCAAGCGTCTACCTCAAATGGAAACTGGTCTGTGGCTGTGCCTACGGCGCTGGCTGAAGGTGGTTTTACCGTAGCAGCGGCAGTACGTGATGACGTTGGCAATCTAACCGAAGTGAGCGCAACCGGTGAGGTGGATACTACCGCCCCTAGCTTGAGCGTGAACGTGCCTGCAAATGGCAATGACAATACCCCGCTTATCTCAGGGAACAGTGATGAAATAGGTGCTACTGTCTCAGTCACAGTCACTGACGGTAATGGTGATAGCCAGAATATTTCGACCGTTGTCGCAGCAGATGGCACATGGTCTGTGACGCCTTCGGCGTTATCTGATGGCACCTTCTCCGTGAGTGCAACGATCATGGATGATGCGGGCAATACCACCACAGTGTCTAGCACCGGAAATATTGACACTCAAGGAGTGAGTGTCACCCTTGACCCATTAGGGTTAGGGAACGATGCCACACCGCTGCTGAGCGGTACATCCAGTGAAATAGGCAGGGAAGTGAGTATTAGTGTGCTGGATAACAACGGTGATACTTACACACTCAGTGCGACGGTAGACGGCAGTGGTAATTGGTCGGTGTCTGCCCCCAGCCTGGCTGAAGGAGATTACACCGTAACCGTCAGTGTTTCTGATGCTGCTGGTAATAGCAGCAGTGCAAGCGACACTGGCACCATAGATACCATTGCACCGACAGTAAGCATTGATGCAAGCAGCGTAGCACTAACCAATGACAACACCCCGCAAGTCAGTGGCTCCTCAAATGAAGCGAATGCTCAGGTGAGTGTGCAATTTGTGGATGATGCGGGCACTATCCACACGGTGACCACTAACACAGATAACAACGGTGATTGGTCTATTAGCGCCAGCGCAGTACTGGTCGATGGTCAATATACGGTGACCGCACGTGTTACCGACCAAGCGGGAAATACCGGCAGTGCTGTGGATAGCGGTATCATAGATACAACTCCCATTAGCTTTGAGGTCACTGATTTTGACCCCGGCATTTTGGGTTTAGTGCTACCGTCAGCGGAAGGCACAGCACCTGCAGGTACAGAGATCTACATTGTTGGCTCTAGCTTAATTGGTGTTGGCCTATTGGGTATTGACTTGGATGTTCTAAATACTTACCCGAGTACAACCACTGACGCTAGTGGGGACTGGGGATATACTCTCTCATTACTTGATTTAGATTTACTCAGTGGTGAGGATTATTATTTCGTGACCATTGATGATGCGGGCAACTATTTAGTAAAAGATACCAATAATCAGGTGTTTGATAGTGGCTCTATTTATGAAAACTCCTCAGCAGAGCAACCTTTAGAGATCAGCGCTTCCGCTCAAGAGGTGGTGGTTGAAGAAACTGATAGTCAAAGCCATTATGCCAGTGTTGAGACTCTGGATTATGAGGCTGTAAGTTTTAGCTTAAATAATGAGCAGTTTACCGAGTTTAACCAAGTAAAAGAAATCACAGTCAGTGCCGAGCAAGCTATCAGTGAATCGGGCTTGTTAGGAGCAGAGTCAATTTTGGATAATCCCGGTGAGGCAGAAGAAGTATTAGCTCAATTTGATGATTTAGCCTCAGAGCAAACAGTAACAAGTGAGGAGCATGGCTTTGGAGGAGCCTCGCATTATGCCACTGTTGGCGAAGATGAAGTGCTCAAAGCGATGCTGGATAGCTCAGGCAAAGGCGAATTATAAAAGACAAAAAAGGGAGCTCAGGCTCCCTTTTTCAAATCAATATTTAGCTTAGTAGGTTCAGGCTTTTAAATTCTTTACGATTTTATTTTCGCTGCGGTCAATCCCACCGTCGGCAGCATAGGTTAATGAACTTGGTGCGCCGATAAGAATATCTTTGAGTTGTTTGACAGTGAGTTGAGCATTATGAGCAGCTTGGGCGTTCACTTGATTTTGCTGTTTGCATTTTAGCAATAAAGTCTGTGCATGCTCTATCATCTCTTGGTGCGGCGCTAATACCTCTTGCTCTTGCGCTTTCAATAGCTGAGCAATATGCTGGTCTTGTTGCTGAATTTGAACAAGCGCTTGCTCTTTTCTAGGCGTTAATTCCTTCAGCTCATCACCACTGCGCCCAGCAATAGCGCTCAGCTCGTCTTCAAGTAGCTGTAGCAAGTTTTGTAAACTTGAGAGCTGTTGGCCGAGAGCTACACTAAGTGCTGAATCAGCCATACAAATCGAACTCAAACGCAGCGATGTTTTTAGCAAGCTTTTCGCTATCTACTTGATATTTTCCTTCACTGATAGCTTGCTTTAATTCGTCAACCTTTTGTTGATCGAACCCTGATGAGCGCTCAGCTTTTTCTTGCAAAGACTTCATTTGCTTTGCTTGTGGGGTAAGGCTTACTGAATCTGCTGCAGCCTTAGTACTGGCTTTTGCATTTGCCTCATTACCTTGAGTTTGCGTTTGGTTGAGCTTTTGTTGCTCCACTTTATTTTGTGGTGTGTTGTACACCGAGCCTTGCTGGCCTTTGTTGACTTGATTCACCATCACTAATTACCTAAGCTATATTGACCTTTGCACTGTTTATCGGCCATTCTAGCCAATACTTTAGCATAAAATTTAAATATTAACCGCCACGGTTTCCACTGCTGTTACTTTGGCATTGATTAGCCGGCCAGACTTTACATTACGCACGCGAATATTATCGCCGACACCGCCATCTTCTAGCGCTTCTCCAGATGTTTTTATAGTGAGTCCGTTAAAGCGGGCAATAATGCTCACATTATCGCCCTTACACACCATGCACAACTGATTCATACTAATTGGCAATCCTCTGCGAATACTGCGTTTACTACGGCTGCCGACAATAACTTCTGGCTGCTCTATGTAGCGAGCGCGAACAAAATGTTGCGGACGCTGCTCCGTAGTTAAATCATCAGCACTAATAATTTGCCCACGGGCAATGTGATCATTGGCGACCACGATAGTAGAGAGCTTACTGATGCGTACATGGACATACTGACTCCAAAGAGCAGGACTTGGACACTTAAGTTTTACTGTTACCTGCCGATTAAATGGCGGAGCGCTAGCCGTAGAGGCTTGCGGTGTTACTGCACACTCTCTAGGACCGATGCGCGCATCTAAGTCCATCGCTTGCACTTGCAGCTCTTGATCGGGCTGAATGTGCGCTTGCTCTGTGATGTATTGCTCAGCAAGCGTTTGCAAAGCGTGGCGATCATAGCGCTGTTGTTGGCTGTTGTTTGCCTCAGCCGTTGAGCTTATTAATACACCGGCTATTAACCATAAGCTTTGGAAAAGTTGAATTTTTTTGAACATACTCACCATGTTTCGACTATGCTTATTGGGTAAAACAGGGTATAACTACGAAGCGTCAAAAACTGGGCGTTCTAGCGTAGTTATACTAACGTATGAAGCTAAGAAGCAAAATGCGTTCCTATTTGGCGCGAGTGTGCGAAGTTGTAAATTAATGCTAGGAGAATCCGATGGCTGGCATTTTAGATTCTGTCAATCAACGAACCCAACTTGTGGGTCAAAACCGCCTTGAATTATTGCTGTTTAAACTAAAAGGACGCCAGCGGTTCGGGATCAACGTTTTTAAAGTTAGAGAAGTCCTTCAGTGTCCACCACTAACAAATATGCCGAAAACGAATTCTTATATTCGTGGGGTAGCGCATATTCGTGGACAAACCATTTCTATCATCGATTTGTCTATGGCAGTAGGCGGTCCGGCCATCACTGATATTGAAAATTGCTTTATTATTATCGCCGAATATAACCGCTCTGTGCAGGGGTTTTTGGTGGGTGGCGTTGAGCGTATCGTCAATATGAACTGGGAAAAGATTATGCCACCGCCGTCAGGTGCGGGGCGTTATTCTTACCTTACCGCAGTGACTGAGATTGATGACGAGCTCGTAGAAATCTTGGATGTCGAAAAAATTCTTGCAGAGATCAGCCCTGTTAATACCGAGGTCAGTGAGGGCATTGCCTCAGATGGCGAGATGCAGAAAGATCTCGGTGAGCGTATTGTGTTTATTGCCGATGACTCTGCCGTGGCGCGTAATCAAGTAAAACGGGCACTGGAGCCTCTCGGGGTGCAAACTGAGCTGGCGAAAAACGGTAAAGAGGCCCTGCTGCGATTAAAAGAAATAGCGAAGCTCGACTGCAAAGATGATATCACTGAGCGAGTGGCGTTACTGATATCGGATGTGGAAATGCCAGAGATGGACGGCTATACCTTAACAGCAGAGGTCAAAGCGGATCCGAAGCTGGCACCATTGCATGTGATACTGCACACCTCTTTAAGTGGCGTATTTAACCATGCGATGATAGAAAAAGTTGGGGCAGATGATTTTATTGCCAAATTTAACCCCGACGAACTGGCTACAGCAGTTAAAAAGTGGGTGCATTGTGATTAATGCCGCCTTGTCTTGTAACCGCTTCAAGTGAGTTAGGTGAGAGTAATTTGGAAAATAAGCATTTAGAGCTCGGTGAATACAACCAGTTTCGTGCATTTTTAGAACAGCAGTGTGGCATTGTGCTGGGTGATAACAAACTTTATTTAGTTAAAAGTCGCTTGGCTCCGCTGATGGCTCGCTTTAGCGTTGAATCTTTGTCGCAGTTGGTTAGTAAAACGTTGAGCCCGCATGAGCGGCAACTTCGTGCCGCTGTTGTTGATGCCATGACCACCAATGAAACATTGTGGTTTCGCGACTCTTATCCGTTTGAATTATTGAAGACAAAGCTCTTACCTGAGTGCAAAGATTTACGTCGGCCGGTAAAAATTTGGTCGGCGGCCAGTTCTTCAGGGCAAGAACCCTACTCAATAGCGATGTCAGTGGCCGAATATCAACAGTCCCGCCCAGGTCAACTGTCCTCGGGAGCGCAAATAATCGGTACGGATATCTCTAATACCATGCTCGATATTTGTAAAAATGCTGAGTATGACTCATTGGCATTGGCTCGAGGGCTCAGTGCTGAAAGACGCAAAAAGTTTTTTAGCGATAGCGGCAACGGTATGGCTAAAGTTAATGACAATGTAAAACGTATGGTGAGCTTTCGCCATTTGAATTTACTGGATTCATATGCGTTGCTGGGTAAGTTTGACATTATCTTTTGTCGCAACGTCCTTATTTATTTTTCTCCGGAAGTAAAAGCCAAGATCATTGGTCAATTCGCGCAAGCGCTTAACCCTAAGGGATATTTGTTTTTAGGAGCGAGTGAATCAATGACAGGCTTGAGTACCGAGTTCGATATGATCCGTTGTAATCCCGGTATCATCTACCAAAAAAAGTATTAAATACATAGCCTTACAATCTATGGTCTAAAAATTGCTGTAGCCCCTCCAAGAGAGTCAAAAATTTGGAGAGGCTATGGCTATCAGTTTTGATAAAGCATTTGGTATTCATCCCCAAGCAATGCTCGTTCGCTCGCAAAGGGCTGAGCTATTGGCGTCGAATATTGCCAATGCAGACACCCCTGGCTATAAAGCGAAAGACATTGATTTTGCCAGCGCATTAAAAGCGGCAAACAATCGGCAGTTAAGCGGCAATAGCTTAGCTCGCACCCATCCGGAACACCTCCAAGCAAGTACCCAAATGAGTATGGGTGAAGCAAAATTTCGTGTTCCAAATCAACCAGATACAGGCGATGGTAACTCTGTTGATGTACAGGTGGAACGGAACTTGTATACACAGAACGCTATAGAGTATCAGGCCAGCTTACGCTTTATGAACGGCAAGATTTCCGGTCTTAAGAAAGCCCTAGGTGGTCAAGGAGCATAATCATGAGTTTATTTAATGTTTTTGATGTTTCTGGTTCGGCCATGAGTGCACAAAACGTGCGCTTAAATACCACTGCCAGCAACTTAGCAAATGCAAACTCGGTTAGCTCCTCAGTGGAGCAGACATATCGCGCTCGCCAACCCGTTTTCGCTGCTCAGTTGCAGCAAGCGGTAGGCAAACAGCAAGGTGAGTCTGTAGGAGTGAAAGTCCTGGGTGTAGTTGAGAGTGACAAACCGTTGCAAATTGAATACAACCCAGGTCACCCGATGGCGGATGAGAACGGCTATATCTATAAACCCAATGTCAATGTGGTTGAGGAAATGGCAAACATGATTTCGGCGTCACGCTCCTATCAAACGAATGTGCAAATAGCCGACTCTGCTAAGCAAATGCTAACGAGAACGTTGCAGCTTGGTAAGGGTTAAAGCGAGGATAGAGCATGAACAATAATGTGCAATCAGCAACGGGTCTAGGCTCCCTGTATTGGGATAACCAAAATAAGGCGCCGGAAGAAAAGAGCGATGAGCTCACCCAGGAAGATTTTTTCAGCCTGCTGACTCAGCAGTTGTCCTATCAGGATCCGAGCAAACCTGCGGATAATGACCAGATGATTGCGCAGATGACTAATTTCACTATGGCTGAGGGGATCTCAAAGCTCAATGAGAATTTTAACTCTTTGGCAGCGTCAATGACATCTAACTCGGCGCTGCAGGCGTCAACGCTAGTCGGGAAAAAGGCGTTGTTAGAGTCTGAAACTATCGAGTTGTATAGCGGTGAAGTGAGTAAAGGGACTGTTCTTGCTAAAGAGCCCGTCGATAATTTAAGCCTCACTATTAAAGACGATAAAGGTCAGGTGGTTGAGGTGGTTGATTTAGGCTCGCAACCTGCTGGTGCAATTCGCTTTGAATGGGACGGTCTCGACAAGGACGGCAATCCGTTTCCTCCTGGTGAGTACGACATTGTGGCAGAGGGCAGCATCAATGGTGAATACAGCTCTTTACCTATGGCAACATTCAAAAATATTGAAAGCGTTAATATCAACGGCGCGAATGGGATCATCGTGAACACCAAAGAGGGTGCAGTGAAGCTCGCTGAGGTGGCTGAGATTTCAGTGTAAAGCATTTGCCTGCGGGCAGTTATTACGAAGAGGTGAAACATGAGTTTCAATATCGCTTTAACAGGGTTGGCGGCAGCCCAAAAAGACTTAGATGTGACCGCAAACAACATTGCGAACGTCAATACCACAGGTTTTAAAGAATCCCGCGCAGAGTTTGCTGATGTGTATGCGGCATCAGTATTCAGTGGCGGTAAAACGAAGAACGGTGATGGTGTACAAACCACTATGGTCGCGCAGCAGTTTCACCAAGGTTCTTTAAAGTTCACGTCAAATGCACTGGATTTAGCGATTACCGGTGAAGGTTATTTTGCAATGACTGACGATTTGGCCTCGCAAGATTTTACCTATACGCGTGCTGGGGCATTCAAGCTTAATGATGATAACTTCGTAGTCGATGCTAAGGGCAACTTTTTACAGGGTTTTCCAACGGATGCGGTAACCGGTGATACCACTTCGGTGAGCTTGAGTACGGCCAACCCGATTCAAATACCTGATTCATCGGGTTCTCCAAACGCGACCGATAATGTCTACAGCTCTTTTAACTTAGATGCTGGAGCTGCAGTGCCTGCAGTTACTCCATTTAGTGCGACAGACTCAGCTACTTATAATTCGTCGACATCAACAACGGTCTATGACTCTTTGGGTGAGCCTCACGTGCTGCAGTTTTTCTTTGTAAAAACGGCTTCCAACGAATGGGATGTGCGCGCCACTGTGGATGGCACTGAGGTCGATAGCGGCGGTAATGCAGGTGCAGGCCCCATCACTCAATTTACTTTTGACGCTGCGGGTTTACCACAACAAACAGATGGTACGCCTAATACTGGGTCAACATTTAACCCTCTAACATTATCAGGTGCTAACCTTAGTACCAGCGGCATTTTAAATAATGGTGCTCAATTTAACGACATTACTCTTAATTGGCGCGATGAAGCCGCGACGGGTAACAAGCTCCCAACCCAATTCTCTAGCCGCTTCGAGGTGAAGGCGTTGGAACAAGATGGTTCGACCGTGGGCCGCTTATCTAATATTGAAATCGGTAGTGATGGTAAGTTAGTTGCCTCGTATAGTAATGGCGACTCTACCTTCTTAGGTCAGGTAGCGATGGTCCGTTTCCCTAACTCTCAAGGCTTGCAGCAGGTAGGCAATACCAGCTGGAAAGAAAGCTTAGACTCTGGTGAGCCCATCGCCGGTGAGCCAGGAACAGGAACGCTGGGCACGGTAAACTCCGAAGCGTTGGAGCAATCGAATACCAACCTTACTAATGAACTAGTTGATTTAATCAGTGCGCAACGAAACTTCCAGGCTAACTCTCGGGCGTTAGAGGTGAACTCAACGCTGCAACAGAATATCCTGCAGATCCGATAAGAAAAATTCTACTAGGCCACCTTTGGGTGGCCTTTTTTCATCTCTCTAATCTCTCCTTTTTAATAACTCCCTTTTTTGGTATCAATCTTGCTTTAGTCAATATAACGACGATTTTAAGGAGCAAGCCAATGGACAAGATGCTGTACATTGCCACCTCAGGAGCTAAGCAAAGCCTATTGGGGATGGGGGTCAAAAGTAACAACCTTGCCAATGCTAACACCACAGGCTTTAAAGCCGATATCGCTCAGGCACGCTCGATGCAGGCCTTTGGTGAAGGGCTGCCGACACGCGTTTTTGCTCTACAAGAACGCGCAGGGACCAACACCACAGCTGGCGGTATTTCTGAAACCGGTCGCGACTTAGACATTGCTATGAGTGAGCACGGTTGGCTGACGGTATTAGATGATGCTGGTAACGAGGCCTATACCAAAGCCGGTTCATTGAAAATGACCCAAGAGGGGATGCTACTCGATAGAGATGGCCGTCAAGTTGTTGGCGAAGGGGGGCCTGTTATCCTGCCTGTTCCGATTGAGAAAATAAGTTTCAGCAAAGACGGCACCATTCAAGTTCGCCCTCAAGGCGCACCGGCCAACTTTCTTGAAGAAGTGGACAGATTGCAAATTGTTGAGGCCACAGGGCATCAGGTGGAAAAGGGCAACGACGGTCTGTTTCGGCCCGTAAATGGCCAACAACTTGATGTTTCTGAAAATGTATCAATCATGTCAGGGGCTCTCGAGATGTCGAATGTCAATCCTGTACATGAGATGGTCGATATGATCAGCCATCAACGTCAGTTTGAATTACAAGTCAAGCTAATGAAAACCGCCGAAGAAAATGACCAGCGTGCTGAGTCATTGCTACGGATTATGTAACATTAGCGAGGAGTCACTACTATGAACCCAGCATTGTGGATCAGTAAAACCGGGCTTGACGCCCAACAGACCGATATTTCGGTTATTTCCAACAACTTGGCCAACGCCAGCACGGTCGGTTACAAGAAAAGCCGCGCCGTGTTTGAAGATTTGTTGTATCAAAATATCAACCAACCTGGCGGGCGCTCTTCACAAGATACAGAGATGCCTTCGGGGTTGATGCTTGGCGCCGGTGCCAAGGTGGTTGCTAACCAGAAGAATTTCTCCCAGGGCAATATGCTAAGCACGGAGAACTCCCTCGACTGGATGGTTCAAGGACAAGGCTTTTTTGAGGTGTTGCTCCCTGATGGCAATATTGCTTACAGCCGTAATGGTCAATTCACGACCGACGAAGACGGTCGTATCGTCACCAGTGGTGCTGGTTTTCCGGTGCAACCAGAAATGAACGTGCCCGATGACGCGCAGTCTATTACTGTGTCGCAAGACGGAGAGGTTTCGGTGCGCGTAGCCGGGCAGGCGGACAATGTGGTGATTGGTCAGTTGGTGATCAGTGACTTTATTAATCCGTCGGGTCTTGAGCCCATGGGCCAGAACCTGTATACCGAAACTGCCGTCAGTGGCGCTCCGGTGCAAGGTAACCCGGGAGTAGACGGCTTGGGTATTATTGTTCAAGGAGCATTGGAAACCTCGAACGTTAATGTGACCGAAGAGCTGGTCAACTTAATTGAAACACAGCGTGTTTATGAGATGAACTCTAAAGTGATTTCATCTGTAGACCAGATGCTCAGCTATATTAATCAGCAGCTATAAGTGGGGGCATTATGATTAGGCCAATTGCACTATCAATTACTTTTGTACTTGCTACAGGGTGTGTTTCTACACAAAACTCCCATGTTGTCGAAAACGACCCTTACTATGCGCCGATGTATCCGCAGGAAGCAACACAAAACATGACCCAAAGTGGCGGCCTTTTCAATCCCGTATTGGCGAACGATTTGTATGCCGATAAGAAAGCGTTGCGTACTGGAGATATCATTACTGTGGTACTGCGTGAGTCAACGCAAGCATCAAAAACGGCAAAAACGGAAACAGACAGGGAGACCGAGCTGGGGTTAGAGCCGGTTATTGGTTTAGGCGGCAATCCGGTCAATATCGGTGGAGATAGCATTCAAATGGGTGTGAACTCAGATGCTTCGTTCACCGGCGACGCTAAATCTAATCAATCCAATAGTTTGTCAGGCAATATTTCCGTGAATGTGATGCGTGTGCTGCCCAATGGTAACCTGGTGATTCGTGGCGAAAAATGGTTAACGCTTAATACTGGGCAGGAGTTTATTCGCTTAGAAGGCATTGTTCGCCCAGCTGATGTGAGCTCCGAAAACACCGTAGAAAGTAGCCGTATCGCTAATGCGCGTATTCAATATTCTGGCAAAGGCGAGCTGCAAGAAACGCAAAGTGCCGGTTGGCTATCACGGTTCTTTATGAGCACTTTGTTCCCATTCTAAGGAGTCCAGTCATGAAATGGTTAAACCTTATCGTGTTCTGCATGGCGTTGACTAGCTGGCAAAGTTTTGCCGAGCGTGTCAAAGATGTGGCCATGGTTGAGGGCGTACGTAGTAACCAGTTAGTGGGTTATGGTCTGGTTGTGGGTCTGCCTGGCACGGGAGAGAAGAGCCGCTTTACCGAACAAAGCTTTAAAGCGATGTTGAATAACTTTGGCATTACTTTGCCGGCCAACCTCAAGCCAAAGATTAATAATGTTGCAGCGGTTGCCGTTCATGCGGATATGCCGGCGTTTATCAAACCCGGCCAGAGTATGGATGTCACTGTCTCTTCAGTAGGCAGTGCTGAGAGCCTACGCGGTGGTACCTTATTGCAAACCTTCTTGAAAGGTGTCGATGGTAATATTTATGCTATTGCTCAAGGTAGTTTAGTTGTCAGTGGATTAGGCGCGCAAGGGCTTGATGGCTCACGTGTGGTGGTCAATACGCCAACTGTGGGGCGAATTCCTAATGGCGGCATTGTCGAGCGCGCGATCCCAAGCCCCTTTACCCAAGGGGATTACATTACCTTTAACCTTAATCGTCCTGACTTTACTACCGCGAAGCGCTTATCCGATACCATTAATAATCTCGTCGGGCCGAATACCGCAATGGCAATGGACGCGGCGTCAGTGCGCGTAACTGCCCCACGTGATGTTTCGCAACGAGTCGCTTATTTATCGACGCTGGAGAACCTTGAATTCACTCCTGCCGATAATGCTGCGAAAATCATTGTCAACTCCCGTACCGGTACCATAGTGATTGGCAAAAATGTTAAGTTGCAGCCAGCGGCTATTACTCATGGCGGGCTCACGGTGACCATCGCCGAAAATGCAGAAGTGTCGCAGCCTAATGCATTGGCCGAGGGTGAGACGGTGGTTACCAATCAAAGTATTATTGATGTGCGTGAAGACGACTCGCGTGCCTTTGTTTTTGACCCCGGGGTGAGTTTAGATGATCTTGTGCGCGCAATTAATGAAGTGGGCGCCGCACCGGGAGATTTAATGGCCATTCTTGAGGCGTTAAAAGAGGCTGGTGCTATTAATGGTCAGTTGGTGGTCATTTAAATCTGATACTGCAACAGCAAACCCCAAGTGCCCAAAGCCTTGGGGTTTGCTGTTTTTATAGCCATCTAAGTTCTTGTTAATCAGAGCTATAAAGTCAGTGGTACGTTTTTTGCTTTAGTTTTTGCATCTAGTCATAACTTTGTCAGTCTTATGGATGCTAACCAACTGCAAACGCAAAGCGTCTTCGATCTCAATAGCTTAGATAAGCTTCGTCAAGATGCGTTAAAACAGCCAGCCGGCAGCGACGGCGAGCGCGCGGCCCTAAAGCAAGCAGCGCAGCAGTTTGAGTCTATCTTTACGCAAATGCTGCTCAAAAGCATGCGCAAAGCCAATGAAGCCTTCGAAGACGAAGACAGTCCGTTTAATGCCAGCAGCGTTAAATACTTCCAAGACATGCATGATCAGCAGCTTTCCAGTGAGTTATCGGCGAATGGCTCACTGGGCTTGGCCGATTTGATTGTGCAACAGTTATCGCCACAAAAAGACAGCTATATGCCTGCGTCAGCTTTGCGTGATGCGCGGTTAAACAACGCGCAAGTGAAAACTCAAGAACAATACACTGAGGCATCTCCTATCGCTCACAAAGCCGATTTCGCCAATGCCAAGGAGTTTGTCGAAGGGGTGTGGGACGTTGCCCGTCAAGCAGCTGGTAAAATCGGTGTGCACCCCGGTGTTATGGTTGCTCAAGCAGCATTGGAAACTGGTTGGGGCAAGCACATTATTAAAACTGCGAGCGGCGAAAGTTCGAACAATTTATTTAATATCAAAGCGCACCGTGACTGGCAGGGGGAAGCGACTGTTAAACCAACATTAGAGTATGAAGGAGGAGTTGCGGTTCAGCGTAAAGAACCGTTCCGAGTGTATGACTCTATTAAACAAAGTTTCGATGATTTTGTCTCATTTTTAAAAACTAATCCCCGTTACCAGCAGGCTTTAGATGTGGCCGATAAGCCTCATCAGTTTATCGACGCTATACAACAAGCTGGCTACGCCACCGATCCACAGTATGCAGAGAAAATTAAACGTGTGTTAGGACAAAGCGAATTACGCGCCCTAGCCGGTGATCTGCTAAGGCAAGGAGAGTAGATCATGTCATTTAACCTACTAAACATTGCCAGTTCAGGCATTCGTGCCAATACCGAGCTGCTTAATACTACCAGTAAAAATATTGCCAATATTAATACCGAAGGCTACGTGCGCGAGCGTACAGAGCATGGCACCACCTTCGACAATCAGGTCGGCCGTGGGCAAACCTATCGTTTGCTCAATGAGTTTGCACAACAGCAACTCAATAGAGATACCTCTAATCGCTCCTTCTTTGAGCGCTTTATGGAGGAAGCACAGCGTATTGATAGCCAGTTCTCTGAGGAGTCCAATAGCCTGTCTACGCAAATCAATGGCATGTTTAATAATTTGCAAGAGGCGCTGAATCAGCCCTCTAACAATGTTACCCGCTCGTTGTTCTTCACCAACGCGGAAAACTTTGTTAATCAGATGGATAGGTTGTCAGGGATTGTGTCGCAACAAAAGAGTGTGGTGAATGATCAGCTTGGGATCCTTGCTGATGAAGCCAATGGCTTAATTGAGAAAATTAGTGAGCTGAACAACCAAATTACCGCTGTTCATGGCAAGAAAGATCAAGCTGATGCCAGCTCGGTCTATAACGAGCGCGACAAAGCGATTAAAGATCTTTCAGAGCTAATGAACCTAGAAACACTTGACGGACCTCACGGTGAAAAATTGGTGTTCATGTCCACAGGTGAAGCCTTGGTTATGGAAAATGGTAGCTTTAACTTGTTCTCGTTAAATGGCGACCCAGATCCGAACCTTAAGGAACTTCGCCTTGATGTGACCTCCGGGCAAGCCAATAGCTTAGAGATTGATACCAACAGCTTAAAAGGCGAGATTGGTGGCCTGTTGGCTTATCGAGATGAGGTACTTATACCGGCGCAAAATCAGCTAGGACAAATGGGCTTATCATTAGCCGACGCCTTCAATCAGCAAAACCGCTTGGGGATGGACGCCAACGGTGAAATAGGCGGTGATCTGTTCACTTTGCCCACCGTCAACGGCTTACCATTTGCCGCTAATGCGGGGTCGGGCAATTTGCAGGCTGGTTTAGAGCAGGGAATGGGCAAAGAGATTCCGGCAACGGATTTCCGTGTTACCTTTACTTCGCCAACAACCGTAGAGATAGTGCCCCTTAATAATAAAGGTGAGCCTATCGGTACGCCGTCGACGGCCAACGTAACGGCTGGAGTGATAGACTCAACCACAGTAACAAGTGGCGAGTCTTATGGCTTAGATATTGATGTAACTGGTGCGCCAGCGGCGGGAGATAGCTTTGATATCAAGTTAAATGCCTTTGCAGCCAGTAATGTTGGGTTGGCAACCACGCGGCCAGAAAAGCTGGCATTAGCGTCGCCAATTCGCACCGAAACAGCGTTAAATAATGTCAGTGAAGCGGCAATTTCTCCCGGATCGGTGACTGATATTGCCAACTCAACCGGCATCACTGTGGGCCCGCCGCCAAGCTTAACGAACGGGCCAATCAGCTTGCAAAAAACAGGTAATCCTAACGAGTACACGATTACCGATGGCAATGGCACAACGACTTTTACCATTACACCGCCTGCTGAAAATATGCTCGCTCAAGCAGGAGCACCGTACGCTAACTATGGCTTTGACTTTAATATTGAAGGCAACCCGGCTGCAGGTGATACGTTTAGCCTCGAGTTTAACACCGGGGGTTTTGACGATAACCGTAATGGCCTGGCACTCGCTGGGCTACAAAGCGAAGAGTTAGTGCGAGAAAATGTGCTCAGCAGCGGCAGCGCCGATAATCTCAAAACATTCAACCAGGCATTCGCAGGTATAGTGACTGATATAGGGATTGTAACTAGCCAAGCACAAACCAGTCATGCGGCTTTCTCTGCGTTGGAGGAGCAATCGAACGCTTGGTATGAGTCGATGTCAGGTGTCAATTTAGATGAGGAAGCGGCTAATTTACTGCGCTTTCAACAAAGTTATGCGGCATCAGCGCGTGTGCTCTCTACAGCACAAACGGTGTTTGATAGCCTGCTTAGCTCCGCGAGGTAAGTAATATGCGTTTATCCAATAATCAAATTTATCAAAAAGGCTTAACCAGTATTTTAGAAAACCAGGTTAAGGTTGCCAAAGCACAAGAGCAGATCAATACGCAAAAGCGCGTGTTAACTGCATCCGACGATCCATCTGCGACAACGCGAGCCATGCTATATGGTGATGCTATTGCCAGTAACGAGCAATACACCAAGAACCTTAATTTGCTCAACAGTCGTTTAGAGACAGAAGACAGTGTCCTTAAAAACATTAAAGACTCTATTCAACGTGCTAATACGCTTACCGTACAGGCTGGTAATGGTGCATTAACAGAGCAAGACCGTAAAGGTTTAGCGGAAGAGTTAAAAGCCATCCAGGCTAACTTGCTTGATTTGATGAATGCCAAGTCTGAAGACGGTAAGTTTATCTTCTCTGGTTATCAAGATAACAACCAGAGTTACCAGTTTAATAGTGCAAGTGGGCGTTACGAGTATGGTGGCGACCAAGGCCAACATAAAGTTACGGTTGCCGAAGGGGTGAGCATTAAATCATCAGACAACGGTTTCGATGTTTTTGAAAAAGTACCCACGCGTTTAAATGTTGACAGCAATACAGCAACACCCGGCGGCGGTGTGACTTCGGCAACGGTGTATGTGAACGAACAAAACGCTTTTGACCAATTTCATAAACAAAATTACAACTCAGACCCAGCCGCTGGCGCAACCGCCAATACGATGACGGTAGATATCACGGCCGGTCCTCCTGATAGCTATCAAATACTGCAAGACGGGGCGCCATTAACGCCTGCGGTTACTGGGACCTACACTCCCGGTGAGCCGATTAAGTTTGCCGGTATGGAAATTGATATTCAAGGCGCAGCTCCTGGACAGGCGACCTTCGATTTGGCCCCGCCGGGGCGAGACAACGTGCTTAATACCCTTGAGGATTTGATTAATAACATTACCACCCCGGGTTTGGCTATGCAGGACTACCATCAAGTTCTAGCTGATGGCTTAGTACAGTTGGGCAGCGCTCAAAATCAAGTGTCTCTGACTCAAGCTGGCCTAGGTGGGCGCTTAAATACGGCCGAGCGCATTGAGTTCTCCAATGCCGATGTTGATATTAATAACAAAGAGGCTAAAGCTGATCTTGTTGAAGTGGATATGGCTGAAGCGGTGACTGAGTTAACTCGTCATGAGACTGCACTGCAGGCTTCGCAGGCCACTTTTAACCGCTTGTCGAACTTATCCTTATTTGACTATATCGGTTAGTTGAGGTTGCTATTTGTGGTTGGGGCCGCAAGGCCCTTTTTTATTTTTTGTTCCTATAACTATTCGCTCTTCTCCTGCCTCAAAGTTATCAACTTATAAGTAAAGTTATTAATTTTTATATTTAAATTCATAGTGTTGAAAAAAAGTATAAAAAAATACTAAAGGAAAAAAGTGCTCGCCCGATAACCTAAGTAACTTAGCAAAACGTCAAAAAGCAAGCTTTCGCTTAGTAATTGACAGTTTGAGAGTAAATTCAAAGTTTACTGTGGGAGAAATGACATGGCACTTTATGTAAATACTAACGTAAGTTCACTGAACGCCCAGCGTCAGTTAATGAATTCAGGTAACGAGTTAGATACCTCGTTCAAGCGTTTATCATCAGGTTTTCGTATCAACAGCGCAGCTGACGATGCGGCAGGTCTACAAATTAGTAACCGTTTAGGTTCACAAATCATGGGCCTGAATCAAGGTAACCGAAACGCCAATGATGGTATCTCTTTAGCACAAACTGCTGAAGGTGCGATGGATGAAGTAACTAGCATGTTCCAGCGTGTTCGTACTCTATCGCAACAGGCTGCGAACGGTTCAAACACTGATGAAGACCGTTTAGCACTGCAAGAAGAAATTCGTGCCTTGATGGATGAAGTTAACCGCGTTGCGTCTGACACCACATTCGGTGGTACGAACCTTCTAGATGGTTCTTATGAAGCGAGCTTCCAAGTAGGTGCTGATGCGGTACAAACTATCGGTTTTAGTATGAAGGAAGTAGGCACATCGGCTAATGGTGATAACTCGCTAACAGCAAATGGTGGCTTTACGCTCTCGGGTATTGCAGCGATTGCTTCAGCAGTAACCGGTAAAACGCTTCAAGGTACTAATGGTGTTTTAGATACCGCAGGAGATGTAAGTACCATCTCAGGTATGGACTCTACGGTTACTCTTGCTGATATGCAGTTTAGCGCAGTGTTCGCAGCAGCTTCATCGCTGTCTGTGTCTACTCAAGCGAATGCACAATTAGTGATGGCAGGTATGGACTCGTTGATTGCGGTAGTTGATAAGAAACGAGCCGAGCTCGGTGCAGTACAAAACCGTTTCCAATCAACGATTCGTAACCAAGCGAACATCTCTGAAAACTTGAATGCGGCGAAATCACGTATTAAAGATGCAGACTTTGCTCAAGAGACCGCTAACCTAACTAAGAACCAGATCTTGCAACAGGCAAGTCAGACCATTCTTAGCCAGGCAAATCAGCGTCCACAGGCAGCATTAAGTCTTCTTGGATAGGTAAAATGAAAAGCGCCCTTGCTGATGGGGTATTAGCAAGGGCGCAAAGTTGGATTTTAAAGCGGAAGCTAATTGCTAAAAAAATCCCAAAGTTGGGCAGGGTGCTACATCCCTCCCAACTTCATTCAGTATAAGCAGCTATTATGCCAAAAAGTATAACAATTTTTTGGCAGTCGATTTCACTCTCAAACACAAGGGCCGTTACGGCCCTTTTTTCATATTGGCCCACTTATTGCTCACTTACTTTTATACGCGGCTAGCGCGGGTTTTTAACGGCAAATAATTGCCAAGCCCCCTCTGAAAGCGGCGTAAAGGATCCGCCCTAGTGTGGAAACAATTCGCCGCAAGCAGCGGTTAATAACCTAATTGAGAGTGAAAGAGAGGCTATTATGGCTTTATATGTAAATACCAACGTCAGTGCGCTTAATGCACAGCGTCAGTTAATGAACTCTGGTAATGAGTTAGATACCTCGTTCAAACGCTTGTCTTCTGGCTTGCGTATCAACAGTGCTGCCGATGATGCGGCAGGTTTACAGATTTCTGACCGTTTGCAGTCACAAATCCTCGGTTTAAACCAAGGTAACCGAAATGCCAATGATGGTATCTCCTTAGCGCAAACCGCTGAAGGTGCGATGGACGAGGTGACATCCATGTTCCAGCGTATGAGAACACTTGCTCAACAAGCAGCGAACGGCTCTAACACTGACGAAGATAGGCTTGCTATTCAAGAAGAAATTCGCCAGCTATCTGCGGAGGTTAACCGCGTTGCTTCTGATACTACCTTTGGTGGCCAAAATTTACTTGATGGTAGTTATGAGGCTAGTTTCCAAGTGGGAGCGGATGCCGTGCAAGTAATTGGTTTCAGTATGAAAGAGGTAGGAAGTTCGGCCGCAGGTAATAACTCATTGATGTCTAACGGTGGTTTTACTCTATCGGGGATCGCGCTAGTTGCTTCGGCTGTTGCTAACAAAACTCTTCAAGGTACCAATGGTGTATTAGACACAGCAGCTGATGTGAGTACGTTATCAGGTATGGACTCCACCATTACTACCGCTGATATGCAATTTAGTGCGGTATTTGCTGCAGCCACATCTATTTCTGTATCTACGCAAGCAAATGCGCAGTTGGTCATGGCAGGGATGGATTCGCTTATTGCTGTTGTAGATAAAAAACGGGCGGAATTAGGTGCGGTACAAAACCGTTTCCAAGCGACCATTCGCAACCAAGCAAATATTTCTGAGAACTTAAGTGCTGCAAAATCACGTATCAAAGATGCAGACTTCGCTATGGAAACTGCGAAACTGACCAAGAACCAAATCTTGCAGCAGGCAAGTCAGACGATTCTTGGTCAAGCGAACCAGCGTCCGCAGGCAGCGCTGAGCTTGCTGCAAGGATAAGTTGATACTTTATTCGTATTTTTAAAAAAGTTATTAAAGCCTTCGTTTAATCTGTCGATAACAGAGCTAGAGAACTGTAACTCTAGTTCTTATCGTGAATCTAAGCTGAATAGGGGTATTTCGCTTAGGTTCATAAAATTAAGATAAAGCGGAGGCTAATATGGCTTTATATGTAAATACGAACGTTAGCTCGCTCAATGCGCAGCGTCAGTTAATGAATTCGGGTAATGAGCTTGATACATCTTTCAAGCGCTTGTCTTCTGGTTTTCGGATCAACAGCGCGTCGGACGATGCAGCGGGTTTGCAAATCTCAAACCGTTTGACAGGCCAAGTAAATGGTCTTACCCAAGGTAACCGAAATGCCAATGATGGTATCTCTTTAGCACAAACTGCTGAAGGTGCGATGGATGAAGTAACTAGCATGTTCCAGCGTGTTCGTACATTAGCGCAACAGGCTGCGAACGGTTCAAACACTGATGAAGACCGTTTAGCACTACAAGAAGAAATCCGTGCTTTGATGGAAGAAACTAACCGAGTTGCTTCCGATACCACGTTTGGTGGGCAAAATCTTCTTGATGGTTCTTATGAAGCGAGCTTCCAAGTAGGTGCTGATGCGGTGCAAACCATCGGTTTCAGTATGAAGGAAGTAGGCACATCGGCTAATGGTGATAACTCGCTAACAGCAAATGGTGGCTTTACGCTCTCGGGTATTGCAGCGATTGCTTCAGCGGTAACCGGTAAAACGCTTCAAGGTACAAATGGTGTTTTAGATACCGCAGGGGATGTAAGTACCATCTCAGGTATGGACTCTACGGTTACTCTTGCTGATATGCAGTTTAGCGCAGTGTTCGCAGCAGCTTCATCGCTGTCTGTATCTACTCAAGCGAATGCACAATTAGTGATGGCAGGTATGGACTCGTTGATTGCGGTAGTTGATAAGAAACGAGCCGAGCTCGGTGCAGTACAGAACCGTTTCCAATCAACGATTCGTAACCAAGCGAATATCTCGGAAAATTTAAGTGCTGCACGTTCGCGTATTAAAGATACCGACTTTGCTGCTGAGACAGCCGCACTGACTAAAAACCAAATCTTGCAACAGGCAAGTCAGTCAATTCTAAGCCAAGCGAACCAGCGTCCTCAGGTCGCTCTATCGCTACTTGGCTAATTGATAGAGTTGGGCCATAACTGACCATTAGTCGGTTATGGCTTATACTTCTACTATGTGAAGTTGGAGAGAACTCATGGCTGAAATAAATCTTAGTCAAGATACGGCAAGTATTTTGCAAAGTAACGTGACGAAAAATCAAAATAAGGCGTCTGAACAAACGGTTCAGAAACCTGATTTAGCGCCCCAGTCACAGGTGCAGGCTGAAGAGTCATCAACCAGTGACGTGCCGCGTGAACAATCGCAATCAGTTGCAGAGCAGTTATTTGAACAGCAGCAAAAGCAAAGTGAAGAGCTACGTGAAAGTTTAGAAAAATTAAATGAATTTGTTCCAATTAGATCAACTAATTTGATTTTTGAATTTGACGAGCTTGGCGACCCACCCGTTGTAAAGGTTGTGGATCGTGAAAGTGAGGAGGTTATTCGGGAAATCCCTCCGAAAGAGTTCCGCGACATAGCTAAAGCTTTAGAAGAATTTGCCGATAAACTTGATAATCGCGGTGTATTCTTTGACCAATCTGCGTAACGAAAACAGAATTAGGAGGTTTTTATGCCATTAATCACACAGGCGGGCATTGGCTCGGGTCTCGACCTCGAGAGCATTATCAGTGCGTCTATAGAGGCTGAAAATGTTCCTAAAATGCAGAAGTTCATCCAAAAAGACGAGCGCCTTCAAGTTGAACTATCTTCTATTGGTGCCGTTAAGTCAGCATTGTCTAAGTTAAAAGACACCATGGAGAAACTGAGTGATCCTGATAACTTCAACAAGCGATTAGCTGATATTTCACAGCCCCCTAGTGGCGATATTATCTCGGTTAGCCCTTCAAGTGACATAACACCAGGTAACTTTGATGTGCAGGTTCAGCAGCTTGCTCAAGGCAGCCGTGCCATGTCAGCGGCCAATGCTTTTGCTGACAATACGGCCGTAGTCAGTGCATCCGGTGGTACGTTGAGCTTCGGAGCTGGTGACAAAAGCTTTGATGTAACCTTGGATGCTGGAGCCACGCTATCAGATTTACGTGACGCTATTAACGATTCAGACACGAACTTTGGCGTAACTGCAAACATTATCAACACGGGTAGTGAAGCTAAATTAGTGCTGACTTCAAACGAAACTGGATCGGGTAATGATCTTGTTATTACCAATGACAATGCCGAACTTGACGCTGTCTCAACGGTCGCTAATGGTGGCGGTGCAGGAGGCATGAGCATTGCGGCGGGAGACGAAGCGACAGACGCTAAAATCACCGTAGATGGTATCGAGATTGTTAACGACAGCAATGTGTTTAAAGATGCCGTGCAAGGCATGACTATCACCGCTAAGCAGGTAAGTGAGGCCGGAGAAAGTGCAGGCATTAATGTAAGCGTTGATAGAGAAAGCGTCAGTAAGCTAGTAAACAAATTTATTGAAGATTATAACAACTTAGTTGGCACCATCGCCTATCACACAAGCTACGATGAGACACGTCAAGTAGGGTTGCGCGGTGATGCAACAATGCGCTCCTTGGGTGACCAACTCGTTAGTACACTATCAAGTGAGCTGACCGATGCAGGGCCATTTACCAGTATATTTGATATTGGTTTGGGTGTAGATGACAAAGGCTATTTAGAAAAGTCCAGCTTAGTTCGCAGCTTGGATGAAGCTATGGATACCAATTATGATGATATTGGCAAGGCTTTTGCAGGTGAAAACGGTGTGGCAAAGAAGCTTGACGAATTGCTTGGGTCGTTTGTTGATTCGGGTGGCATTCTAAAAACCCGCGAAGAAGACATTAATAATCAGATTGATGATCTGGAAGAAGATGTAATAGACCATCAGTATAGAATGGACGAGTTGGAAAAGCGTCTACGCAAGCAATACTCCAATCTAGATGTTTTATTGGCACAAATGAGTTCGACTCAGCAATACCTAGGCGCTCAATTAGCCAGTTTACCGGGCTTCGGTGGCGGCAAATCATCATCTCAGTAAGGCTATGAATTATGTATAATGCAAAAGTTAAAAACTACCAAAAAGAAGCACTTAAAACTCGTTTAGCAGGCGCTGACCGGTATGAAGTTATTCAGATACTTATGGCTGGCGCCGTAGAGAAAATGGTTCATGCAAAAGTGGCCATAGAGCATAAAAACTTTGAAGCAAAAGCTGAACATTTAGGTAAAGCCTCTTCGATTATCGAAGCGCTGCGTGGGTGTTTGGATTTTGAAGTCGGCGGGGAAGTGACTGAAAACTTATACGCTCTTTATTCATACATGCTTGATCAGTTAATCGATGCTAGCGTGGAAAATAACGTTGATAAAGTGGACGAGGTTATCACTCTACTCAAAGAAATAAAGTCTGCTTGGGATAGTATTCCCGTGGATGTGAGAGAACAAACCTTAAGTACGAAAGAGGCTCAGCTTGGCTAAGGTCATTACTATTCAAGAGCAATTAACTTCACTAGAGGAAAAGCTATCCTCTGGTGATTACGCCGATGGGGCTGAATTATATCAGCAGATAGACAAGCAAATACGTGCGCTATCGAAACAGGAAATAATAGACAACCAACAAGCACTGTCGGCTATTCACACCAAGCTTCTCAATCTAGCTCAAGAAATTAATACCGCTCGTGACAAGACAAGAAAAGACTTGTCAAACTTTACGACCAATCAAAATAAACTCAAAGCCTACGAAATCCCCCGTTAAATATTGAATCCTAAGATATAAATTGGTACGTAGTTTGCTAAACTGATCGCAAAGGTACTTAATTTTATTTGTCGGATTGCTTCATGACACAAGATAAGAATGCTCCCATAGAAGACTTGCTGCGAGAAGCAGAGGAAAAGCTAGAAACAGCGCGAGATGTAACACAACGAGAAGCCATATTTGCAGAAGAGGCGAACCTGCGCTTCGCCAAAAATTTGTCAGCTTTTGAGAAATACTATCCAGACCTTTATCAAGCAATTATCGACTTTGAGCCGAGGCCAGATTTTTGCCTGCATGTCACTCGCTCTGGCCATGCTAATTTTTACATGAAAGATCAAGTGATGCCATTATACGGCGATGATCCCTTGGCCCAAGCAAAAGCTCAGGTAAAAAGGTACACCGAACAACCTTATTTTGGGAAGACAGCATACAGAGGGCGTTTAGCCGAAGCTGATGAGCGTATTCACATGCAATATATGTGTAAGCTATATAACAAGTTGCATGACATCTCCGAGAAAGACAAAGCGGTATTGAAGGCGTTACCCGAGAGCTATCCAACTTGCTTAATGTTTGGTTTGGGGCTGGGTTACCATCTTCCTGTTCTTCTGGAAGATCACCAATTTGATTACCTCTTTATTTGCGAGCCTGAAATCGAGCTGTTTTACGCCAGCTTATTTTGTATTGATTGGGACAAGATTATCAGGGATATAGATAAAAGAGATGGGTGTTTGTTTCTTTATATCGGTGTAGAAGTTGATGATTTTTTTAAAGGCCTTAAAGGAACGGCTCAAGACATTGGCGCTTTCTCATTAATTAATAGTTATTGCTACCAACACTATCCATCTGAGCGTATAAATACTGCGATTAAGGGGTTCTTTGAGCGTTATTATGAGCTTCAAGAAGGGTTTGGGTTCTACAACGATGCGACGACTGGGTTAGCGCATGCGATGGATAATATAGAATCCAATATTCCTTTTTTCTTCCAGTCAGACTCCTCGACGCAGGAAATTCAAGATATTCCTGTTTTTGTAGTTGGGAACGGTCCTTCATTAGATGAAGCCCTGCCAATTCTGAAGAAATATCAAGATCGTGTGATTATCCTAGCGGCCGGTACTGCACTTCAATCATTGTTGAAAGCGGGAATAACCCCCGACTTTCATGTGCTAGTGGAACGTCCGAAAAATACTTACGATGTACTCGTTGATGTCATGCCAGAAGAAGGTTACAGCAACTTAAACCTATTGATGGTTGATGTTATGTACCCTGAAGTTCCTGATTTATATGGTTGGACAGGAATGGGACTTAAAGGTCCTGAAGCGTCGAGTGTGATGATTCAAAGTCAAACACAAAAAAAGTATGGAATTTTAATGAACAGCCTTCCTAACGCTGGTCCATTGGTTTCTAATACGGCGTTCTCTTTCGCCAGTATGTTTGGTTTTAATACAACTTACTTTGCTGGAGTTGACAATGGCTATGTCGCTCAAGGAGTGAGCCACTCTAAACTCAGTATTTATCGCGATGATAAGCTCAAAGGTAAGTACAAAGCACATGAAAACCCAAGGCATGAAATAGAGGGTAACTTCGGAGAAAAAATTAAAGCGACGAATTTGCTGTTAACCTCTAAAGATATGCTAGAAGGGTTGATAGCTCATTATCCGAATCGTCAATATTATAATATTGGTTCTGGCGCAAAAATAAATGGAGCAGCGCCGTTGCGAGCAGAGGATGTATGGCTAGAGGACTGCCCCGTACTTGATAAAGCAAGTGTCCAATCCAAGATCAAATCTGGGTTTTTCAAGCAAGTCGAATTATCAACAGATGACCAAGCTGTGGATATAGCTGAATTTGAATCTCTGTGCCATTATTTAATCGAAATCGGTGAGCGAGAGTTTTCTACTCGAGCTGAGGCTGCGGCTATTCTCAAGGCACAGCAACGGCTTATTTATGCTTACAGAAAGTCTGCGCATCCGCACTTTTTCCATGTTTTTAAAGGAACTATGTTGTACATGCATTGCCCTTTAATTACGTTGCTTTATCAATATGAAGATGAAGAGAAGAATATGGAGTACTTTCAGCAGGCATTCTCAATTTGGCACGAATTTCTAGTCACAATAAAAAGCGACTTTAAAACGGCTTGGCGGGAGCGGTGTGAAGGCTTTTAACTAGTAGATAGTGTAGGGTCAAGCCCTACACTATCTACTCTGTAGAGAAAAGCTCCCAGCTTAGTGGTGTGCCTCTTTCTATATCTTGTAATGCAGTTCGACCTATAACCTCTTTATAGTGCTTGGGCGCTATACCATAGCCAGGACGAATACTACGTACGTTTTCCGCAGTGATTTTCTCACCTTGTTTGATGTCTCTCACGACATACAAAGAGCGGCGGAAAATCGTATTACCCTTTTCACTTTCTTTGCGCTGATAATTTACATGGCCAAGCGCTTGCCATGCAACATCACTGTCTTTGACCAGTTGCGCTAACTCTGGTTCTTCTAAAGAAAAGCTATCATCCGGTCCGCCACCATTGCGATCGAGCGTTACATGTTTTTCGATTAAGCACGCACCTAAAGCAACAGAGGTAATGGCGGTGGTATTGTCGATAGTGTGGTCAGAGAGGCCTGTTAGTACATTAAAACGTTGCGCCATGTCGGCTAAGGTGGCTAGGTTATAATCTTGCGCTGGGGCTGGGTAACCACTGACGCAATGAAGTACGACTAGGTCTTTACAGCCAGCTTTTTGCGCCGCTTCAATAGCCTCTTTTATTTCTTGCTCGTTGGCCATACCGGTTGAAATAATCATCGGTTTGCCTGTTTTCGCGACATATTCTATTAACGGAATATCGATGGCTTCGAATGAAGCAATCTTATAGGCGGGTGCGTCTAACTCTTCAAGCAAATCCACGGCGGTAAAGTCGAAGGGAGAGCTAAAAATTGTGATTCCTAGTTCTTTAGCTTTAGCGAATAAGGGTTTATGCCATTCCCAAGGTAAATGCGCCTGCTCATATAGGTCATAAAGTGTTTTTCCGTCCCACAGCCCACCATTAATAGTGAATTCTGGATTATCACTTTTCATGGTAATAGTATCGGCGCGGTAAGTTTGAATTTTAACAGCATCTGCACCGCAGCGCTTTGCCATCTCTATTATTCTAAAGGCGTTCTCAATGTCACCGTTATGATTTGCTGACATCTCTGCGATAATATACGGCTTGTGATGCAGCCCTATACTTTTCCCGTCTATAACTACTTCTTTATGACTACTCATAGCTGTTCTTTGCCTCTAAGATGAAAAGTTCACGCTCTCTTTGTATGTATCCTGCTTTTGTAAACAGCTTTTGTGATGCTTTATTTTCGCTTTTGACCGTAGCCTCAATCGTCTTATCGCTGTGCCTCGTGGCCACTTCATTCAATGCCGCATATCCGATACCAAGACCGTAGTATTGCGGATCAATGAGTATCGAGATAATAACGCGATTGTCTCCTGCATTATCAAGGCGAACCATACCTACGCTGTGTTCTTGCTCTTCAAAATACGTGGTTATGATATACATATAGTCGCACGCACTGCTAAGCTTTCTCTTCATCCATTGCTGGTGTTCTTCCCAGCTAGGCGCTCGTGGTGTCAGTGCGTAGCGGCGGGTCTGTGGTAGTTGCTGCCAATTAAAAACAAGATTTATATCCGCACTTGTGGCTGGCCGCAGTTGTATCTGTCCTTTTGAATTGCAGGGCATTCTTTGTATTTCATCCACAACCCTAAACAGCCCTAATCCATCACACATTGACATCGCAGCCAGGCGCTTTTGCATGTAGTTTTGCATAAGGCGTCGTAAGCACACTGTGAGTTTATCCAGTTCATCTAAAGTAACGACCTCTATTGCTTCATTGTCTCTCAATCCATCGAGGTTACCAGTCTGGTTATCCGCCACGGGAACAAGGATACTGGGTATCCCTAGCGATAAACGCTCCAGTGCTGAAACGCCGGGTGCACCGATAGCGAGAGTATGCGCACCGATGAGTTCTGCCATAGCATTGCTGTGGGTAATCAGTGTTAGTTTCTCGTAGTTTTGGCTTAGGGCCTGGACGCTCTTGAAACTTGGAGTATTTTCACCAAGCAGCACAGTTATCGGCAACTCGGTGTTTTGTTTAAGTAAGGCGCGAACGATTAAACTAGTGCAACCATGAACATCTCCACCGCCCATAAATAGCAGTAAACGGTGCTCGGGGTCTTGAACTGGTTGGGTATTTAACTTTTCTCTTAGCGATACAAATTCCGGCGCCAATAAAGCGTAATCACTGCCGACAAGCAGTTTTGTGTGACTGTGATCCACTTTATAGAGATCAGACGATCTATTTGGAGTTGTGTCTATCACCAAGGCGGCATGATGCTCTCTCGCTAAATCGTCAATCGCGACTACCTGGCAACCTAAACGACGGACCACGTCAAGCTCCCAAGGTTTGCAGAGGGCGTAATGATCAACCACGACTAGGTCGCAGTCTTGCACCAACATTGAAAATGCAAGCGCATCCTCTGCTTGCGTCACGCCCAACCAGGACTTGTAGTCATCCGCTTTTGCTTGGTAGCCATCAGGTAAAGGTAGTAAGTCGACCTGATAGCCTCGAGATTGCAGTAATTGAACCTTATTCCCTGGTAGATCGCGTGAGAAAAAGCATACCTTATGGCCATTGTCAGTGAGGCCATCAGCCAGCCTCAGGCAGCGCATTAAGTGACCACTGCCGATTATTAACGAGGAGTCGACGCGAATAGCAATATTCATGACGTTGCATACTTATATAGCGCTTCTGCGAAATCCCAATCCCGTTGTGTATCAATATCCTGAACGCGTAATTTAGGAAGCACTATTGGGCGGCTTTGCGGTGAAAATATGGCGGTGCCAGCAGCAAATGTCGACTTCTTCCCCCAATAAAATTGTCCCGCATCATGATAAACAGTGGGAAGATCTTGCGAGCGAGTATTTTGGTGTTCAGGCATCAGCAAGCTTAACTCCCCATCCAGGGTAAAGCCACGCTGCACCGGAAAGTCAAACTCAGTTGCAGAGAAAGTATAAGTAGGGTTGTCGCTCGTTAGCACCTTGAGCCCCTTCTGTATGTCTTCTGGACGAAGCAGTGGTGCTGTCGCGTAGATGCAGCAAACAGCGTCAAATTCGTATTGCTGGTCTAACTGTGCAATTGCGTGCTGAATAACCGCGAGAGTGGGGCTAAAGTCATCGGCGAGCTGCTTTGGACGCATGAAGGGTACACTCGCTCCATAGCGTTTAGCAACTGTTGCGACTTCCTCGTCATCGGTAGAAACGATTACATGGTCAAAACAACCACTGGCGAGAGCTGTCTCTATTGAATAAGCAATCAGTGGTTTACCGAGAAACGGCTTAATATTTTTTCTTGGGATTCTTTTACTACCGCCGCGAGCCGGGATGAGTGCAATATTCAAAAGGAGCTCCAACCAACCTAATTACTATTTAATACGTTAAGGAGTTTATTAATAATTGTATCTTGCTCATGTTCTGATAAAGACGGGTATAAAGGTAAAGTGAGACAAGACGCGTAATAATTTTCTGTTTGCTCTAAAGAAAAAGAAGGGCCATTGAATGAGGACTTATAAAAGGGTTGTTTGTAGACTGGTACATAATGTATCTGAACACCTATACCCTCGGCTTTAAGTGTATTAAAAATCCTCAGACGTTGCTTTGGCGGTACTTTAACTACGTAAATGTGATAACTGCATAGATTGTGTTCTGACACCGTCAGTGGCTGTACACTCGAGGCGGTAAAAGTCTCATTATAGCGCGTTGCTAACATATTTCGCCGCTCTACCCAGCTATCTAATTGTTGCAACTGTGACTGTCCTAATGCTGCGCAAATATCCGGCATGCGGTAGTTGTAACCCAAATCCGTTTGTGAATAGCTCCAGGGTTCCTCAGCAGACAAAGGCGTCCGCTCGATACCGTGAGAAGCATAACTGCGCATTCTATGTGCTAATTCCTCGTTATTGGTAACGGCCATCCCGCCCTCTGCCGTGGTGATCATTTTCACCGGATGAAAACTAAAAACAGTAATATCGCTGTAGCGACAACAACCGATTTTACTGCGTTTGTAACTCCCTCCAAGTGCATGGGAGGCATCTTCGATGACATGGAATTTAAACTTTTTGGCAAGGCGATTCACTTCTTCCATATCGCAACTTTGGCCTGCAAAGTGAACGGGAATTAATACCTTAGGTAAGTGCCCGGTAAGTTCGGCTTGTTCAAGCTTAGTCTCGAGGCTCGAGATACAAAGGTTCCCTGTTGAGGCATCAATATCCACAAAGTCGACAACGGCACCGCACATACGAGCACAATTGGCGGAAGCGACAAAGGTGTTAGCGACAGTCCAAACTTGATCACCTGGTGCCACGCCAAGTGCTAGGCAAGCGATGTGCAGAGCTGAAGTGGCACTATTAACGGCCACCCCATAGTTTGCACCTGTATAGTCGCTTAGTGCTTGTTCAAAAAGAGTGACCGCCGGGCCCTGTGTGAGGAAGTCAGAGCGAAGCGCATTAACAACTGCGTCAATATCCACATCACTGATACTTTGACGCCCGTATGACCTCATAGCATAGCCTTTTTGTTGAATTCGGTGATTTCCTCAGGCGTGAGGTAATGCTCGTTGTTGAATGAGTTGTACTCAAATCCATACTCAACAGCGCTACCTCGCTCGCCTAAAGCGTTAATCGTGAAGTCGTTGCTACGACTAAAAAACTTGATACCTGGGGCGATGACGAAATGATCATCATACTCATAGGTGTCTAAGCTTAGCTCAGCAGGGCACATCACTTCATGTATTTTTTCACCAGGTCTGATGCCAACCACTTTCTGTTCTAAACTCGGTGCCATAGCCGTAGCGAGATCCGTGATCTTAATTGAGGGGATCTTCGGCACAAATATTTCGCCGCCTTGCATGCGCTCAAAATTTTTCAGCACAAAGTCAACGCCTTGTTGCAGGCTTATCCAAAAGCGGGTCATCTCTTCATGAGTGATGGGGATGTGGTCATATCCTTGGTCAATGAACTTTTGAAAGACTGGAACAACCGACCCTCGCGAACACACGACATTGCCATAACGCACCACAGAAAATAGGGTCTTGTGACCACCGGATATATTATTTGCAGCGACAAAAAGTTTATCGGAAGCTAATTTAGTCGCACCGTATAAGTTAATTGGACTCGCTGCTTTATCTGTAGACAATGCTATGACTTTTTCTACATCGTTATCCAATGCCGCATCAATCACATTCTCGGCACCGTTAATATTGGTTTTAATGCACTCCATTGGGTTGTATTCTGCTGCAGGCACTTGTTTGAGTGCTGCGGCATGGATTACAAAGTCGACGCCTCGCATCGCCTTGCGCAGCCGTTCTTTGTCTCGCACATCGCCGATAAAATAACGCATGCAGGGCGCATCGTACTCTTGCTGCATCTCGAATTGTTTCAGCTCATCGCGTGAGTAGATGATGATTTTCTTGGGCTTATAGTGCTTTAATAAGGTACCTACATACTTTTTACCAAAAGATCCGGTACCACCTGTGATTAGAATTGACTTGTTGTCGAACATAAACCAAACCCGCCGTAGGTTAGATAATAAGCTAATAGTTAACGTTAATTTGACGCTCTGTCTATACTCTAGCGCATGAAGCAGTAATTATGCCAATAAAGTCATGGTGATACAGGTATAGAATGGCAAATGCGTTGCGGTAGCCTAACAAAAACGCAATGTAACAACAGTGACAACAAGCTGAGAACTCCTATAATTAAGTATTAAGTTACTTACTCTTTGGAGCCTAGTATGAAAATTAACTCGCAAAATTCAGAACAGCAGCTGCAGTCAACGTTATCGAGTATTCGTAACCAAGATCAGCAACTCGCTACAGGTAAGCGCGTTAATTCTGCGGCTGATGATGCAGCAGCGCTTCAAATTATTGACCGCTTAACGGCGCAGCAAAATGGTTTTACACAGGCCAGCCGTAATGCCTATGACGGTATTTCCTATGCGCAAGTGAGTGAGTCAGCATTGAGTAACGTCAATGATTCTGTTGGCCGTATTCGCGAGCTATCCATACAAGCTGGTAATGGTGCACTTTCCGATAGCGACCGCCAGGCTTTGCAAGAAGAGGTCGTGCAACTGCAAAGCGAAATTACCAACACGTTAGAGCAAAGCAGTTTTGCCGGGAAGCCGTTATTTGATGGCCAAAGTGTCAGCTTCCAAATTGGCGCTGATGCGAATCAAACAAACGCCCTTAAACAGCCTAATAGCGACTTCCTTAGTGCCGTAAATGCTATTGACATCAGCACTCAAGCAGGCGCTAATTCAGCGTTAGATGTGACTGAGCAAGCCGCAGAGCAGGTGAACGAGCAGCGAGCGCAGCTGGGCGCTTTCGAGAATAGCCTAAGCAGTCAAATTCGTTCGCTTGGTGAGCAAAACGAGAATGTTGCAGCAAGTCAAAGCCGCATTGCTGACACCGACTATGCAAAAGCGGTGAGCGAGCGCACCAGTAATGACATCCTTAACCAAGCATCTATCGCGCTGCGCGGCCAAGCTAACCAAAACGCCGCCGCAATTTTAGGACTGCTGTAATGGTGGTTCACTATGCGCTGAATCAAACAAAACTAGGAAAAGCGTCTGATTTTTGGCATTAACGTCAAAAACATGCCGCTTTTCCTTGAATCCTCCCTGAACTGCAATACAATCTAGAGTTATAACAATCGCTTAGTATTTGGCGGCGCGATGATCCTGATTCTAGATGACAATACGACTCGAGCCCAAGGGTTGAGCTCAGCACTAACCTTTGTGGGTGAGGCTAATGAACTGACCACCTCAGGTGATTTGTGTGCAAATATTGATAAGCACCACGAACCCATTATTGTGCTCGGGGCACTCAATAACGGCGAACATCAGCAATTAATTAAAGCGCATCCAGAGTTACCATTTTTGTTAATTGGTGAAACGTTAAAACCCTTATTAGATATCGCTAACGTCATTGGCCTTATAACCGAGCCTTTTCACCATGATGTAACCACCCAATTGCTCCATGACTGTCAGCAGTATGCGCGCATGAAGCCCACCCAAAGTGCGCACAATCCTAAAGCCTTCAATGGCTTAGTGGGGGATACCGAAGCCGTCAATCATGTTCGCTTTTTGATCTCTCAGGTGGCGAAAACGGAAGCAAATGTGCTCATTCTTGGAGAGTCGGGCACGGGTAAAGAAGTGGTGGCTCGTAACGTACACCTTCTTTCGGGACGCAGTTCAGGCCCATTTGTGCCGGTAAACTGTGGCGCTATCCCCGGCGAATTATTAGAAAGCGAATTGTTTGGCCATGAAAAAGGCGCATTTACTGGCGCCATATCAGCGCGTAAGGGGCGCTTCGAGTTGGCTCAAGGTGGTACCTTGTTCTTGGATGAAATCGGCGATATGCCATTGCAAATGCAGGTTAAGTTACTGCGTGTATTGCAAGAGCGCACTTACGAGCGAGTGGGTGGTACCAAAGCCATTCAAGCCGACGTTCGAGTCATCGCAGCGACACACCGAAACCTAGAGCAAATGATTGAAGCGGGAGATTTCCGTGAGGATCTATACTACCGCTTGAACGTTTTCCCCATCGAGAACCCGGCGTTGCGTGAACGTGGCGATGATATTGGCTTATTGCTCAAAGAGCTGACTAAGCGAACAGCCCAGCAAAGCGGTCAAAGCGTTAAGTTTACCGATCGTGCCATTGAAAGTTTAAAAGGCCATACGTGGCCCGGAAATATTCGTGAGCTCGGTAATCTTGTCGAACGCATGGTGATTATGTTTCCGGATCAAGTGGTTGATGTACCAGACTTACCGAAGAAGTATCAGCATCTCGATGTTGAAGCATTTGTTCCAGAGTACCCCGAAGAGCTATTAGAGCGCCAAGCCCTGAATGATATTTTCGGTGAAGGCTTTGTTGATGATGATGAGCAACTACCTGCTGAGCATGAATCTGCAGCGGACAATATTGGGGTGCTGCCTGATGATGGAGTCAACCTCAAAGAGCACCTTGCAGAGTTAGAGGTGAGTCTTATCACGCAAGCGCTTGAGCGCTATGACTATGTTGTTGCCCGTGCTGCTGAGGTGCTGGGAGTGCGTCGCACCACCTTAGTTGAGAAAATGAAGAAATATAATCTCAACCGCGATTAGCTTTGCCGCAGTAACACAAGCGGTGCCAGCGCCCCTTAAGCGGTTAACTCAGGTTCCAAGCTAATACAAAGCAATCACTTGCTCTTTGCGAAAGCATTGGTTGTGGTGGTCGTTAACCATGCCACAAGCCTGCATATGAGCGTATACTGTAGTGGATCCTAAAAATTTAAAGCCACGCTTTTTCAAATCTTTGGCAAAAATATCGGATTGTTCACTGGTTGCTAGGTAATCTTCAGGACTCGCGATGCTATTGACGCGCGGTCTGTCATTCACAAATTGCCATTGATACGCGCTAAAGCTACCAAACTGATGTTGAATCTCAATAAAGCGTTGGGCGTTATTAATAGCGGCATTAATTTTTAACTTATTGCGCACAATACCGGCATCATTGAGCAAGCGCGTGATGTCTTCGCCATCAAAAGCGGCGACAGTGTGAATATCAAAGTCAGCAAAAGCACGGCGGTAGTTGTCTCGTTTTTTTAAAATGGTATACCAGCTCAAACCAGCTTGTGCCGATTCGAGAGTAATAAACTCGAATAAGCGTTGATCATCATAAACAGGCACACCCCATTCATCGTCATGGTAGGCAACGTAATCGGGCTTGCTCAAGTCCACCCAGGCGCAGCGAATACACATAAAAACTCCTTGTAGAAAGCGTTATCAACTAATGTATCAGGTAACTGTGTTTTTATACAGTGTCATTTTTTTGATAGCAAAAAAATAATGTAACTTAATGAATATTAAATAAAATAAAGTTGGTACGTTTTGTGCTTTTGTGGATTAGACCTTGTGTTTAAGAGTGAAAATCATGGCATTAGCGAGCGTTATCAACCCACAAATCCTTCATCATGGGCAGTTTAGTCCGGCATTAGCGCAAGAAGCTTACGTTGGAGAGCTGAGCGACTTACGGCTACAAGCCAGCTGGCTGAGTCATTTAGTCGATACCATGCCTGCGGGTGTGGTGGTGCTTGATGGACAGGGAATGATAGCCAAAGCCAATCAAATTGCCAGTGATATGTTAGGCGAGCCGCTCGAAGGCGAGAAGTGGTTCGCGGTGATCCAGCGCTCATTCCGCCCGCAACAGGATGATGGCCATGAAGTGTCGTTGCGCGATGGACGGCGTATAAAACTAGAAATTCGCGCGCTTACGCCCGAGCCCGGGCAGCTTATTTTAATGACCGATTTAACGGAAACGCGTCGTTTGCAATCAAGAGTGGCGCACATGCAACGTTTAAGCGCGCTTGGCAAAATGGTCGCTACTTTAGCGCATCAAGTGCGTACACCGCTCTCGGCAGCCATGTTATATGGGGCCAATCTGGGTTCGTCGCGACTGAATAATCAATCGCGTGCCCACTGTCACGACAAACTGATGTCGCGTTTGAAAGATTTAGAAAACCAAGTGAATGATATGCTGTTGTTTGCCAAAAGTGGTGAGCAGCAAGTCGTTGAGCCGATGTCATTAGGGCAGTTACTCAATGATGTAAATTCTGGCAGTGAAGCCATGCTCAGCGAGCATGAAGCGCATCTACAAGTCCAGCTTCCTGAGCCCGATATTGAAGTCATGGGCAATCGTACAGCGTTGGCCAGTGCCATCAATAACCTGGTGCACAATAGCTTACAGGTGATAGGCAGTGGTGCGCATATTAAGATGCAGGCACGTCGTCAACGCACGAACAGTGATTATGTCGATATCATCATTAGCGATAATGGCCCAGGGATCAACGAAGAAATTATTGACAAAATTTTTGAGCCTTTTTTTACCACTAAGCGTCAGGGCACAGGTTTAGGCCTAGCTGTGGTTGCCTCAGTGGTGAATGCCCATAAGGGGCAAATAAAAGTAGAGAACCTTCAAAACGGTGGCGCGCAATTTACGCTAACGCTTCCTGTTTTGCACAGCAATACCCAGGAGCAGAGCAATGAATAACTATGTACTTGTTGTCGAGGATGACAAGGGGTTACGCGAAGCCCTAATCGATACATTAACACTGTCAGATATTCGCTGCATCGCAGCAAAAAGTGGTGAAGAAGCAATCATGATGCTAAAAGAGCATAATGTTGCTTTAGTGGTCAGTGATGTGCAGATGCCCGGTATTAATGGCATTGAATTACTAAAAAGCATCAAGCTTAACTACCCAGACATGCCGGTATTAATGATGACGGCCTATGCCACTATTGATGACGCGGTCGAAGCCATGCGTTTGGGCGCCATCGACTATATGGCAAAGCCATTCGCCCCCGAGGTCTTACTGAATTTAGTGAGTCGTTATTTACCTAATGAGACGGCTAGCCAAAGTGGCCCAGTGGTTGCCGATGCCAAAAGTTTGGCGCTACTTGATTTAGCCAATAAAGTGGCTGACAGTGACGCGAGTGTTATGGTGATGGGCCCAAGTGGGAGTGGTAAAGAGGTATTGGCGCGCTATATTCACGACCAATCGCCACGCAAAGAGGCGCCATTTATCGCTATCAATTGTGCAGCCATTCCCGAAAATATGCTTGAATCGACTTTGTTCGGTTACGAGAAAGGCGCGTTCACCGGGGCTGTGAACGCCTGCCCAGGTAAATTTGAGCAAGCACAAAATGGCACCATTTTACTTGATGAAATTACCGAGATGGATTTAGGCCTACAAGCGAAATTGCTACGTGTATTGCAAGAGCGTGAGGTCGAGCGCTTAGGGAGTCGCAAAACCATCGAGCTCAACGTGCGGGTGTTGGCTACTTCAAACCGTGATCTCAAAGAAGCGGTCAGAGCCGGTATATTCCGGGAAGACTTATATTATCGCCTCAACGTGTTCCCGCTGACCTGGTTGCCGCTCAATCAGCGCCCCGGGGATATAATTCCACTGGCTGAACATTTATTAGAGCGTCATTGCCAAGCTAGCAAACAAGCGACTGCTTCGCTCAGTGCCGATGCCAAAGAGCGCTTAATGGCGCATACTTGGCCGGGAAATGTGCGTGAGCTTGATAATGTTATTCAGCGTGCGCTGATCTTAAAATCCGGTGACGAGGTGCACGCCAGCGCCATTTATATCGAAGAGTTCGTCTCTGATGATGAAGTTGAGCTCAATGCGCATCAAGACATGCCCGCTGCGCTCAATCAACACTACGATGAATTGCCAGTGGCATCACCCCAAGGTGTAGACCAAGCCCATAACTTTAAAGATGAGCTTAAAAACAAAGAGCACAAAATAATTCTCGATACCTTAGCGCGCTTCAACGGGAAACGTAAGGATGTTGCTGATGCCTTAGGGATCAGCCCGCGTACCTTGCGCTACAAAATAGCGCAAATGCGCGAGCAGGGGATCCACCTTCCTGCATAGTCTCGTCATAGTGCTCTATTTCAGCCCGGGATATGCTCGGGCTTTCTTGTGGGCGTCAAAAATATAGCTTATCTAATTCTTCAGTGTCAAAATTAAAAGCGCAATAACTCTTTGTTAAATAACAATATTTTATTGGCACGACTTGTGCATTATTCAGGGTAAGTTTAATTAACTGAGTGATGCCCAAGATGAAAGTCCAAGCCAACTCATTATTTCAAGAAATGCAGTCGCTCGCGCAAGAAGCGCAAGCTCGTAACCCATTGAAAGAGGCACAAAACCAAGTGCCGCAAACATCGACCAGCCAATTTGGTGAGCTACTAAGTAGCGCAATCGATAATGTTCATAACCTACAGCAAGATGCTAAATCGAAAGTGGTTGCTGTGGAGATGGGTGATCGCCGCGTTTCTCTTGCCGAAGCAATGATCGCATCGCAAAAATCCTCTGTCGCATTTGAGGCCACTGTGCAGGTTCGTAACAAGCTAGTGGAAGCCTACAAAGACATTATGAACATGCCTGTATAACGGATAGCGGAGAACAGTTGTGGCACAAGCAAACCAATCAACAGATTTAGCCCTTGCCGATGGCGGTGTTGACATGAACACCGACTCCTCGGGTGAACAGCAAGAACAAAAGTCTGGCTATTTAAGCGCCCTCAATGGCGTGGATATGCTTCGACAGGTGACGCTGATCATCGCTTTGGCTATTTGCTTGGCCATCGCTATTTTTATCATTATTTGGGCGCGTCAGCCTGATATGCGCCCGTTAGGCAAAATGCCTACCGAGGAATTGATTCAGACCTTGGATTTCTTGGACGCGCAAAAAATCGATTATGAACTCGATGGCAACGTGATCATGGTTGCCGAAGATGCCTATCAAGATATAAAACTAAATATGGCCCGAGAGGGGCTTACTCAAGGCCCGCAATCGGGTACCGATATCTTGATGCAAGACATGGGGTTTGGCGTATCACAGCGTCTTGAACGTGAACGTCTCAAGCATTCTCGCGAGCAGCAGCTTGCGCGTACTATTGAAGAACTTAATAAAGTATCGCGCGCCAAAGTGTTACTGGCTATTCCTAAAGAAAACGTATTTGCTCGTATTGAGAAGAAGCCTTCAGCCACGGTTGTTGCTACGGTTAAACGCGGCCGAAACCTCAACAGTGAAGAAATAGACTCTATCGTCGATATTGTCGCCTCGGCCGTACAAGGACTGTCTCCTGAACGAGTCACGGTGACCGATCAAAATGGTCGTCTGCTTAACTCCGGTTCACAAAATTCGTTATCGGCGCGCTCACGTAAAGAGTATGAGATTGAGCGTCAACGAGAGCAGGAATATATAGAAAAAATTGATAGCATCATGATCCCGGTGGTCGGACTGGGTAACTATACTGCGCAGGTCGACTTGGTCATGGATTTCAGCGCAGTAGAAGAGACTCAAAAGCGCTACAACCCAGATTTGCCAGCGGTTCGCAGTGAAACCACATTAGAAGAGAATAACATTGGTGGCTTAGCGGTCGGTATTCCTGGCGCCTTAACAAATCAACCGCCAGTGAACTCTAACATTCCAGAGAATGCGTTGGACGAGCAAAGTGCGCAAACTCGCTCACCGTCGCGCAGCCACAAAGAAGCGACCCGTAATTATGAGCTTGATACCACTATTTCTCACAAACGTAAGCAGACTGGGGTGATCCGTCGTATCAGTGTTTCCGTGGCTGTGGATTACACACAAACGGCTGGTGCGGATGGGCAAACCACCAGTGCACCGCGCAGTGCCGAGGAGCTCAACAATATTCGTCGCCTATTACAAGGAGGCGTGGGTTTCGACATGCAGCGTGGTGATGCCTTAGAAGTCGTGAGTGTCCCCTTTGTACGTGAAGATCTGGGCGCGGTTGCTGAACTGCCACTGTGGGAGCAAAATTGGTTTATGAAGATAGTGCGTTTAGCACTGGGCGCATTAGTGATAATCGTGTTGATCATTGCCGTGGTTCGCCCCATGCTTAAACGACTTATCTACCCAGATGATACACTGGAAGAATACAATGAAGATGCGTTGAGTTCGGGTGTGGATATCGGTGATAGTACATTAGAGATGCTAAACAAAGATTTCGACTCGGCAGCGGTGGGCTTCTCCTCCGACGGGACACTGCAGTTGCCAGACTTACATGGTGATGAAGATCTCCTAAAAGCGGTTCGCGCCTTGGTTGCCAATGAGCCTGAACTATCCTCGCAAGTAGTTAAAGCATGGTTGAGTGAAGATGACTGAAGAACAACAGCAACTAACTAGCGGCTTCGATGTTGATAAACTCGAAGGCGTAGAGAAAGCAGCAATTCTGCTACTGAGCTTGTCTGAAGAGGATGCCGCGCAAATTCTTAAACACCTTGAGCCCAAACAAGTGCAAAAGGTGGGGATGACCATGGCCGCGCTTGATGACCTTAGTCAGGATAAGATCAGCGCCGTGCACAACCTATTTATTGAGCAAATTCAGCAGTTCAGCACCATTGGCTTCCAATCAGAAGACTTTATTAAGAAAGCTCTGACAGCCGCATTAGGTGAAGATAAAGCGGCAAGCCTGATTGACCAAATTGTGATGGGCTCAGGTGCAAAAGGTCTTGATTCGTTAAAATGGATGGACTCCAAACAGGTGGCGAACATTATTCGCAACGAGCACCCGCAGATTCAAACCATCGTTTTATCTTACCTGGAGCCAGAGCAAAGTGCAGAAATTCTGGCCCAGTTCCCAGAGAAAGTACGTTTGGATTTAACCATGCGGATTGCCAATCTCGAAGAGGTGCAGCCAGCAGCGTTGCAAGAGCTCAACGAGATTATGGAGAAGCAGTTTGCAGGTCAAGCTGGGGCACAAGCTGCGAAGATGGGCGGCCTGAAAGCGGCGGCCGATATCATGAACTACCTCGATACCAATGTCGAAGGCCAGTTAATGGACTCTATTCGCGAGCACGACGAAGAAATGTCGCAGCAAATTCAAGATCTTATGTTCGTCTTCGAGAACCTTATGGATGTCGATGACCGAGGCATTCAGGCTATTCTACGCGAAGTACAGCAAGATGTGCTGATGAAGGCAATCAAAGGTGCCGATGACGGACTGAAAGAGAAAATCTTCACCAATATGTCCAAACGTGCAGCCGATATGCTGCGTGATGACCTTGAAGCCATGGGTCCTGTGCGTATCAGCGAAGTGGAAGCGGCGCAAAAAGAGATTCTCTCTACGGCGCGACGCTTATCCGACTCCGGTGAAATTATGCTTGGTAGTGGTGGTGGCGAGGAGTTCCTCTAAGCCATGAGTGAGTCAAAATTACGTCGTGGGCAACGATTAGACGCCAGTGAGGCAGCCGATGAGCTGCTGGAGAACTGGCCTATTCCCGATGTCAGTGCAGACCCAAAGAAATACCAAGGGCGTTCAACCGCCTTTGGGACACCGCTCGAACAGCTATACAAAAAGCATGTCGAGGAAGATGAGCACCGCGATGGCGAAGAGATCCAGACTCCTGAGGAGACCGACTTTCCTAAACTAACCCTTGAAGAGTTAGAGCAAATTCGCCAAGACGCCTACGAAGAAGGCCTCAAACAGGGGCATGAACAAGGCTACGTTGATGGATTTGATAAAGGTGCCAGTGAAGGCAAAGAAGCGGGGTTCCAAGAAGGGCTAAAGCAAGGCAAAGAGCAAGGGCTCGAAGATGCGAAGCCCATTATTGACGAACAACTGGAGGCGTTAAAAAGCACGTTAGAAGCGCTTGATGAACCCGCCAAACACATTGATGAGCAGGTTGAACATGAGCTGATTTTTCTCGCCAGCGAGTTAGCCAAAGCCATTACCTTGAGTGAGTTAAAAACCAACCCCGACACTATTTTAAATGCGCTTCGCGCGGCAACCGAAGCCTTGCCAAGTAATGAGGCAATGTGCCAAATCAGCCTCCATCCAGATGATTTAGCGATAGTGACGTCACACTTCAGTGATACCGAGTTGGATAATCGTCATTGGCAGCTACTAGGTGAGCCGACTTTGGCGCGCGGTGATTGTAAAATCAAGCAACAGCGTTCATCTATCGATTTCACATTAGGGTTGCGAATCCAACAAGTACTGGAACCGTTTTTGCACGACAGCGGTGTCCATGTGCGTGATGAGCGAAAATCATGACAACTTCATTAAGTGAGCGTTTGCACCAGCAGCGTAAGCACATCCATCAGCCTCAGGTCGCGGTAGCGGGGAGCTTGACCCGCGTTGTTGGCCTGACCCTTGAAGCAAAAGGGCTGCAAGCACCGCTGGGTAGCCAGTGTCAGGTCGAAACGAACCAAGGCTTAGTCGATGCCGAAGTGGTGGGGTTTAACGACGACGTGCTTTATTTAATGCCCAATGACCGTATCTCTGGGGTGTTGCCAGGAGCCCGCGTTATCCCTCAACACAAGCAGCAAGGGCTGCCCGTCGGGATGAACTTACTCGGACGTGTGGTCGATGGATTGGGGCGCCCTTTAGATGGACTCGGGCCACTGCGCTGCGAGGAGTTTACTCACTTTGCCAAAAACACCATCAATCCTTTAGCACGGCGACAAATAAGCCAACCCATGGACGTAGGCGTGCGTGCTATCAACTCTATTATCACCGTAGGTCAAGGCCAACGTATGGGCTTGTTTGCCGGTAGTGGCGTGGGTAAGTCGGTGTTGTTAGGGATGATGACCCGAGGCAGTGCGGCCGACGTTATTGTGGTTGGCTTGGTGGGTGAGCGTGGCCGTGAAGTTAAAGAATTTATTGAGGAAATCCTGGGTGAAGAAGGGCGTCGTCGTTCTGTGGTGGTGGCCGCGCCGGCTGATGCATCGCCATTGATGCGTCTAAAAGGTTGTGAAAGCGCCATCACTATTGCCGAATATTTTCGCGACCAAGGCCTCAATGTATTGTTATTACTTGATTCGGTCACTCGTTATGCCATGGCGCAACGGGAGATAGCGCTCGCCGTTGGTGAACCACCCGCCACTAAAGGCTATCCCCCTTCGGTGTTTGCCAAGCTACCTGCTCTGATTGAGCGTGCGGGTAATGGCGGTGAAGGCCAAGGCGCCATTACTGCCTTTTTCACGGTATTGTCAGAGGGGGATGATTTGCAAGACCCGATTGCTGATGCCGCCCGAGCTATTTTAGATGGCCATATTGTGCTTTCACGAGAGCTTGCCGACAGTGGCCATTACCCGGCCATTGATATCGAAAAATCGATTAGTCGAGTCATGCCGCAAGTGGTCTCAGAGCAACATATGCAGCAAGCGCGGTTAATCAAGCAAGTAGTGGCAATGTACAATGAAAACAAAGACATGATCACCCTGGGCGCATACCAAAAAGGCACCGACCAGATACTCGATCAAGCCATTGATATGATGCCGCGTATTAATAACTTTTTACGCCAGGGAATGAAGGATGTGGTGCCTTACGATGAGTGCTTAACGTCGTTAGCCAATTTACTAGGGCAGGGAGGCAACCATGGCTAAGCTGGCGCTGCTTTATAAACTTGAATCGGACAAAGAAGAAAAACTGCGTGCTGACTTTCTAGGCGCGCAACAGCACTGGCAGTCTCATCAGCAAAAGCTCAATGGACTTAACCAGTTTCGCCAAGAGTATTTTGCACAACTGACGCAAAAGGCACAGGCCGGTCTATCCAGCGCTGGGTTTAGTCACTACCAAAACTTCATCAGCAAAATAGACCAAGCCATTGAGCAGCAAACACAGGTGGTTGAAACTGCCCACAGAGTCACGGAGCAGCGCCAATCACAATGGCGTCAACAGCGGGTACGTACTGAAGCCGTAGCCAAGTTAATTGAAAAAGAAAAACTTAAGCAACAAGCGAAGTTAGCGAAAGCAGAGCAAAAAATGTTGGATGAATTCGCTACCAATCAGTTTTATGCCCGACGGCGTTCAGGCGAAACTGGTATGTAACTTGCTGTAATTTTCTAAAAGCTTAGTTAACCTTGCAAAGCGGCACTGCTTTGCCACCTTTGAAGGGGTCATATGATGACACAGGTAGAATCAGTAATTGTCCTTCCCCAATCGGGACAGAGCCAAGATAAGGGTGCTTCATCCACTTACGACTCTGGTGAGAAAGAGTTTGCGCAATTCTATTCTCAAGAGCAGCAACGCCAAGACCGTGTGAAGCGCTCCCCAGAGGATGAAAAGCAGGCCATTGGTGGCTTTGTGGGTCAAAAAAGTGATTCAAAAGAGCCCCAAAAAAATACTCAAGAAACCGAACAAAGTGTTGATAAATCAGCGGAAAAGGTTAACGAGCAAAGTAGTGATAAAGAACCATCAGCAACCGTCTTGGATGGCGAGGGTGATGCAGCTGATGGCGCTGAGCCGCCTAGTCATGCAGCGCAGCCTAGCGAAGAGGTGGCGCAGACGACTCTCATAGCGGCTAGTGAAGATGACTTTTATCAGCAACTTTTTGCGCAATTATCGATGAGCACGGAGCTTTCTGCGGTTGCCAAAGAAGTGGGCAGTGCTCTTAATGGTACCGGGTTCAGTGATGATATTGATGTCGACTTTATTGCTAAGCTGCCAATCGAGCTTAAACAATCGCTTGCCCGTTTAACGCCGGCACAGCGCAGTGAGTTGAGTGTGCAACTACAGCAAATGGCCTCGGCAGCAGGGATAGACGCAAAAGCCTTGGCTAGCATAGAGACACAACTGAATCAGTTAGTGGCCACCCCAGGGCAGTCAGGCCTGAGCGATGCTGAACGTATTGCCGTGCAAGCCAAAGAGTTATCCATGGCAAAAGCCAGTGAACAGGTGCAGCGTCCAGCAGGTGAAGACAGTAAACCTGCAATGCCGAAAAAAAATAACGTAATTTTGGCAAAAGAGGGAGAAAAGATCCTTAGTTTGGAAAGTGAGGGAGGCTCCCGTAGACAAGAAGGAATTCACACCTTTGCGCAAGCCAAAGAGTTATCCATGGCAAAAGCCAGTGAACAGGTGCAGCGTCCAGCCGAGAGTGTAGCAGCACGCAGTGCTGAGGATGCCAGCAAACTAAACAATTCAACTAAGGTTGCCAGTGATGTTCAGCAAGAACTGAATAAAGTACTCGCTGATGGCAAAGCCCTTGGTGCAGAGGCTGCTAAGTCTGATGCAAAAAATAGTACCGCGAGCGCGGTGCCAGGGTCATTAAACCCAGAGCAACAGCAACGCCAATCCCAGCATATATTGGCAGCAGCCAAAGTTGAAGCCGACCAAAGCGGGCCCAGTGCCAGCAAAACGACTCAAGCAGCGGTTAATCCAATGTTGAGCGATGCACAAATGAAAGCGGCTCAGCCACAAGGGGACAAGCAAACTAATCTATCAGCGAGTAAATTCAGCGCCGAGCCTATGGCTGAGTCAGGGGATAAAGCGGTTTCGCCAAGTAAAGGTACTCAAGGAGAGAGCGCTCAACCTTCAGCCAGTGCTTTGAGCGCTCAGTCTAAAGTGACCCAGCTTGCCAGTGCCTTAGTGGCGCACGCGCAAGGCAATACCGAGCTCAGCAGTGCAATTGAGGCGGACCTTGCACATTGGCAACAGGTGCAACAAGCCGCCATGCAAAGTACGCAGCACAGCCAAGCTCAAGGGCAAACTCAGCGTATGGCGCTGGATCCTGCACTACTGCAAGCAATTAATATCACTAAAAACGACGCCGCGCAGCAAATACAGCAGCGCGTTAATATGATGCTTAACCTCAATAACCAAGAAGCCGAAATCCGCCTTGATCCACCGGAGCTAGGAAGTATGCAAGTGCGGGTACGCAGTGAGGGAGAGCAAGCACACGTCAATTTTGTAGTGCAAAATCAACAAGCTAAAGAAGCGCTAGAGCAGGCGATGCCGCGATTAAGAGATCTACTAGCGCAGCAGGGGTTATCTTTGGGTGATACCAACGTCGAGCAGCAAAATCAGCAAAGTGCGCAGCACGATGGTGAGCAAGGTCAAGGCAGCGAGCATGGCCCACTGGCAGAGCAAGCAAGCAATGATGAAAACCATGGCTTAGAGCAACAGCAGAAAAACGCGCCAATGGAACAAGGAATTGATTTCTATGCGTAATAACTATTGCTATTATACAGTTAAGTGATTCTATTCGAGGCAACCTATGGCCGATGACAAGCAAACCGACCTGCAAATAGAAGAAGGCGGCGGCTCAAAGAAAAAACTGATTATAATCATTGCTGTTGTAGTGCTATTAGTCGGTGGTGGAGCAGGCTATTTCCTCTTTGCTGGGGGCGACGATCCGGCGCCTGCGACACTGGAACAAGAGCAAAGTGGTGCATCAGAGCAAGGTGGTGCAGCACCGAGTGCACAGCTTGGCAGTGCATTGTATGTGGGCATGCCTCGTCCTTTCGTATTCAATGTGCCAGGCGCTGCACGTGACCGCATAGTACAAATTAAAGTACAGCTATTAGTGCGTGGCGAAGGGAACGAAGAGGCCGCTAAAAAGCATATTCCACTTATTGAAGGCACATTATTAAGTGTGTTCGCCGGTACTAATGCCGATGAGCTAAGCACTGCAGCAGGTAAAGAATCTTTGCGTGACGAAGCGCTTACGCAAGTACAACAAGCCCTCGAAGGTGTAGAGGGTTCTAAAGTCGTAGAGCGAGTGCTCTTTACCGGCTTTGTAATGCAGTAAGGGGTAGATGTGAGCGACTTATTATCTCAAGACGAAATTGACGCGCTACTGCACGGGGTAGACGATGTCGAAGAAGAGGATACCTCCGAGGGTGCTAGTGCCAGTGGCGAGAGCGCGCTGCAGTATGACTTTTCTTCACAAGATCGTATTGTCCGTGGGCGTATGCCAACGCTTGAGATTGTCAATGAGCGCTTTGCCCGACATATGCGCATCAGCTTATTTAATATGATGCGTCGCACCGCTGAAGTGTCCATCAACGGCGTGCAAATGATTAAATTTGGTGAATATATTCACACCTTGTTTGTTCCCACCAGTTTGAATATGGTGCGCTTTCGCCCGTTAAAAGGCACCGGGCTGATTACTATGGAAGCGCGGCTGGTATTTATATTGGTAGACAACTTCTTTGGCGGTGATGGCCGTTATCATGCCAAAATTGAAGGTCGTGAATTCACCCCTACCGAACGCCGTATTGTACAGATGCTGCTGAAAATCATCTTTGAGGATTACAAAGAAGCGTGGGCTCCGGTGATGGATGTGTCGTTTGAGTATTTAGACTCGGAAGTAAACCCGGCGATGGCCAATATTGTCAGCCCCACTGAAGTGGTGGTGATCAGCTCGTTCCATATTGAGCTTGATGGTGGCGGTGGCGACTTCCATATTGCCCTGCCATATTCCATGTTGGAACCTATCCGTGAGCTGCTTGATGCCGGTGTACAGTCTGATACTGAAGACACTGATTTACGCTGGTCTAAAGCGCTGCGCGATGAAATCATGGATGTTGAAGTCGACTTATCGACACGGTTATTAGAGGTAGACTTGAGTCTTGAGCAGATTATGGAGCTCAAAGCTGGAGACATTATTCCAGTAGAAATGCCTGAGCATATCACTGTGTTTGTTGAAGACTTACCGACCTTCCGCGCGAAGATGGGCCGCTCTCGGGATATGGTGGCATTGCAAATTAGTGAAAAGATTAAACGCCCAGAATCGGTGAAGTCGGAACTTCATGTGTTTACGAAAGGCGGTAAGAAGCTCGACTCAGATGCTGAATTAGCCGAGCTTGAGGAAGATCTGCATTTAAGTGAAGGCGTAGATTTAGATTGGTAAAAAGGTGCGCGCATGCGCGCCTAGCAACAGAGGTTGTATGTAATGAGTGATGATCAAGATACCATGGATGAATGGGCCGCAGCCCTAGCCGAAGCCGAAGAAGGTGAACAAGGCGGTGGCGACGATGCCCAGGTTGCAGAGCTAGACGAGCTCTCCGAAGAGCGTGATGAGGTCACGCCAGAGGAAAAGCGTAAGCTGGATACCATTTTAGATATTCCGGTGACCATTTCTATGGAAGTGGGCCGCTCTAAAATCAATATCCGAAATTTGCTACAGCTTAACCAAGGCTCAGTGGTTGAACTTGATCGCGTTGCTGGCGAGCCACTGGATGTATTAGTGAATGGCACCTTGATTGCGCACGGTGAAGTGGTGGTGGTGAACGATAAGTTTGGTATTCGCTTAACCGACGTGATTAGCCAAGTAGAGCGGATCAAAAAACTACGATGAGAGCATTGGCCTCGCTTTTTGCCCTCGTGGCGCTTCCCGTTTATGCGCAAAATGGTGCTGCCCAGCCTGGCGCGGGGCTTAATCTCAATGTTATGTCTATGTTGTTGTCGCTGTTGTTGGTGGTCGGGACAATTATCGCATTAGCTTATATGCTTAAGCGCTTTAATCCGAATATGGCCAATAATGACGATTTTAAAGTTATACGCACTTTGCCACTGGGGACTAAAGAGCGGCTACTGGTGGTAGAAATCGATAATAAGCAACATTTATTGGGCGTCACGCCAGGTGCCATCAATTACTTATATGAGCTGGAAACGCCGCTTAAAGAGCGCGAGATGGCGCCACTGGCAAAGCAACTCAGCCACATACTCAATACTAAAAAAAAGACCTAAGATAATGAAATACTGGCTAATACTTCTTTTTGCTATGCTTTTAAGCCCGACTGCTTTTGCAGAGCAAGGGCTTCCCGCCGTGACCGTAACCACCAACGCCGACGGCACGCAGGATTACTCAGTCACCTTGCAAGTATTAGCGATTATGACGGCGCTGAGCTTTATCCCTGCCGCCGTTATTATGATGACCTCATTCACCCGTATTATTGTGGTGTTGGCGATATTGCGCCAAGCCATCGGCTTGCAACAAACTCCTTCGAACCAAGTGCTGCTGGGCATGTCTTTGTTTCTGAGTATTTTTATTATGGCACCGATATACAATCAGGTGCATGACCAAGCGATTCAGCCTTACCTAGACGAAGAAATGTCCTCTATGCAGGCGCTGGAAGCCGCTAAGCAGCCGATGAAGGCTTTTATGCTTTCACAAACACGGATAAAAGATCTAGAAACTTTTGCGCAAATAGCCGGTTATGAGAAACTAGACTCGCCTGCGGACACGCCTTTTATCGTGGTTATTCCCGCCTTCGTCACCAGCGAATTGCAGACCGCGTTTATCATTGGCTTTATGTTTTTCATTCCCTTTCTGATCGTCGATTTGGTGGTGGCCAGTGTCTTGATGGCCATGGGTATGATGATGCTCTCGCCAATGATTGTCTCCTTACCCTTTAAAATTATGCTATTTGTATTAGTGGATGGGTGGTCACTGGTAATGGGCACCTTGGCACGTAGCTTTGGGTTGGGAGTGTAACAATGGAGCCGGGCATTTTTGTCGATATTCTCAGTGATGCTTTATTTTTGGTGATAAAGCTGGTGTCGGCGATCATTGTCCCTAGTTTGATTGTTGGTTTGATTGTTGCGGTATTCCAAGCGGCGACCTCAATCAATGAGCAAACCTTGAGCTTCTTACCTCGTTTGCTCGTCACCCTAAGTGCACTTATTATCGGTGGCCACTGGTTTACGCAGGAACTTATGGACTTCTTTAACCGCTTAGTGCTGTCGATACCTGAAATCGCGGGGTAACCATGGAATACCCCTTTGCCGTCATTGTTCAGTGGCTAAGTGACTACTTACTCCCCTTAGTCCGTATACTGGCAATGTTGATGGTCATGGCAGGGATAGGGGCACGTAATGTCCCTTCGCGTATTAAGCTTGGCTTGGCCTTGGTGATTGCCTTTGTTGCGGTGCCGGTATTACCTCCTACTCAGTTCACCAACCTGTTTTCGTTGGAAATGGTGTTTGTGGTGCTGCAACAGCTGCTCATTGGTGTGGCTATGGGCTTTGCCTCGCAGTTATTATTGAATACCTTCATTCTCGCCGGGCAAATCTTAGCAATGCAAACGGGCTTGGGTTTTGCCTCGGTGGTTGACCCCTCAAATGGCCTAAGCGTGCCGGCGGTGGGGCAGTTCTATTTAATTCTCACCACCTTATTATTTTTTGTTTTTAACGGTCATTTGATGATGATCCAAATGATTGTACACAGCTTTATCGCGGTCCCTATCGACGGCACTTGGTGGGCGGTTGATCACTACTGGGATATCGTTACCTGGGGCGGGTGGATGTTTACCACCGCTTTGGTATTGGCGTTGGCACCGCTGACTGCGATGTTGGTCATTAATTTATCTTTTGGCGTGATGACGCGAGCGGCACCGCAATTAAATATCTTCTCAATTGGTTTTCCCTTCACCCTAGTGGCGGGGTTAACCATTATCTGGGCAACCTTAGGAAACTTCATGGCGCAGTTTGAGGCGCAGTGGTTACGCATGGTTGAGCTACTTTGCTCGATGGCAGGCTGTAGTCCTTAGGAGTTGTTATGGCAGAAGATTCAGGTCAAGAACGTACCGAAGAGCCCACGCCGAAAAAGCTACAAGAGGCGAAGAAAAAGGGCCAAATAGCACGCTCAAAAGAGTTGGGTACCACCTTTGTATTGATTATGTCGGCGGTTTCTTTGCTCATTTATGGCCCCGATATTGGTCGTGGTTTACACACAGTGATGAAGCGAATGCTATCGCTGAGTCGCAACGAAACTTATGACACCACCAAGATGTTTGCGGCATGGGGGGCGGTAGCGGATTCATTGCTCTATCCCATGAGCATGTTTGTACTGGTTATAGTTATCGCCGCGTTTATTGGTAATACCATGCTTGGCGGGTTTAACTTTTCATGGCAAGCGATGGCACCCAAAGCCAGTAAGATGTCGCCGATGAAAGGGTTCAAACGTATACTTGGGCCGCAAGCAGCAGTTGAACTGATAAAAGCGCTGCTCAAATTCGGGCTAGTTGCAGCGTGTGCGGTGTTTCTGATCAAAATGTATTTTTACGAAATCCTGCATTTGAGTATCGAAACGCCACCGAACAATATAGCTCACGCGTTGGAAATTATTGCCTGGATGTTTCTAGCATTGAGTTGCACCATGATTGTTGTCTCGGCGGTGGATGTGCCTTATCAGGCGCATAACCACCACAAACAGTTGAAGATGACCTTACAAGAAGTTAAAGACGAGTATAAAAACTCCGAAGGTGACCCGCAGATCAAAGCGCGTATTCGGCGAACCCAGCGGGAAATGTCACAACGTCGGCAAATGCAAGATGTGCCTGATGCGGATGTGGTGGTAACCAACCCGACACACTTCTCGGTAGCGATAAAATACGATACTGAAAAAGCCGGTGCGCCAATAGTATTGGCGAAAGGGGCCGATGAAATGGCCTTACAAATTCGTAAAATAGCCAAGGGGAATGACGTCCCGCTGGTAGAGTCTCCAGTGTTAACCCGGGCGCTCTATCATACCACTGAAGTAGGCGAACAAATTCCTGAGCAGCTATTTACCGCCGTCGCGCAAGTGTTGGCCTATGTGTATCAGCTGAAACGCTTTGAAAAAGGACGCGGTCGCCGGCCGTCTAAACTGGCAGACAAACTACCTATTCCTGATGAATTCAAGTATTAACCAACTGAAATATAAGATATAAAAAACTGGCCTACTCCTTGCTTTGATGACTGCAGTGTCAATTTATTGCTGTAGCATTTATGGATTTTAAGGCCGTTCTCACCCAGCTTAATCGCGATAAAAAAGAATATGCAAAAGGCGTAGGTACGCCGTTGTTGGTGCTCGCCGCACTGGCAATGGTGGTATTACCTATGCCGCCATTTTTACTGGATATTCTGTTTTCGTTTAATATTGCGCTGGCCTTGGTGGTGCTGTTAGTTACGGTCTACACCATGAAACCGCTTGAATTTGGTATGTTCCCAGCGGTGCTTTTAGTCGCGACCATTATGCGTCTGGCGCTCAATGTTGCCAGTACGCGGGTGGTGTTATTAGAAGGCCACCAAGGCGGGGACGCGGCCGGTAAAGTAATTGAAGCCTTCGGCTCGGTGGTGATCGGCGGTAACTATGCCGTGGGTCTGGTTGTCTTTCTGATCTTAATTATTATCAACTTCGTGGTTATCACCAAAGGGGCCGGACGTATATCAGAAGTGTCTGCCCGCTTTACCCTCGATGCGATGCCCGGTAAACAAATGGCCATTGATGCCGATTTGAACGCGGGTTTTATCAGCGCCGAGCAAGCGCGGGAGCGGCGTGAAGAAGTCACCCGTGAAGCGGACTTTTACGGTTCGATGGACGGTGCCAGTAAGTTCGTAAAAGGCGATGCCATTGCGGGTATCGTTATCTTAGTGATTAATATCGTTGGCGGGTTATTTGTCGGTATGATCCAACATGACTTGAGCTTTTCTCAGGCCATGGAAGTGTACACCTTACTCACCATTGGTGATGGCCTCGTGGCACAGCTGCCATCGCTGTTGCTATCAATCGGTACTGCCATCGTCGTAACTCGCCAAAATGAATCACACAATATGGGCGAGCAAGTTAAAACCCAGCTTGGCAATGACAAAGCACTGTGGATAGCATCCGGTATTCTCATCACTATGGGATTGGTACCGGGGATGCCCCATGTGGCGTTTTTAGGCTTGGGTGGCTTACTTGGTTTTGTTGCTTATTATTCGCAAAAGCAGGCAAAACTTGCTGCTGAGCAGGAGCAACAAGAAGCTGAGCAGGGCCCTGGCAGCAATGTTGCCACCCACGACGAACCAAAAGAATTGGGCTGGGACGATGTGCAGCAAGTCGATGTCATCGGTTTGGAGGTAGGCTACCGTTTGATCCCGCTGGTGGATCAGGCCCAAGGTGGAGAATTGTTAAGCCGCATTAAAGGGGTCCGTAAGAAGCTCTCACAGGAACTGGGCTTTTTAGTGCCGCCTGTTCATATTCGCGATAATTTAGAGTTAGACCCTAATGCCTATCGCATTACGCTAATGGGCGTGTCCAGCGGTGATGGTGAACTCAGTCATGGTGATGAACTGGCCATCAACCCGGGTCAAGTCTTTGGCCCAATCAATGGTGTGGCGACCAAAGATCCGGCTTTTGGTCTGGATGCGGTGTGGATCAAGCCAGAGCAAAAAGATGAAGCACAGTCTTTAGGTTACACCGTGGTTGATGCTGCTACGGTAGTAGCGACCCACATTAGCCAGTTACTCACTAATAACGCCTCACTGCTATTAGGTCACGAAGAAGTTCAGAGTCTGCTTGATATGCTAGCGAAAAGCCATCCGCGTCTAGTAGAAGGTCTAGTACCAGATGTGTTACCGCTGACGACCATAGTGAAAGTGCTACAAAATCTCCTCAATGAAGGCGTTGCTATTCGCGATATGCGCAGCATAGTGCAAACACTCGTAGAGTATGGTCCGCGCAGCCAAGACCCTGATGTATTAACCGCAGCGGTACGTATTTCATTGCGTCGTTTGATTGTGCAAGATGCGGTTGGCGCTACGCCAGAAATTCCTGTCATAACATTGGCGCCTGAGTTGGAACAGATGTTGCATCAGTCGCTTCAGAACGCAGGAGATGAGGGTGCTGGCATTGAGCCAGGCTTGGCAGAGCGGCTACAGGCCTCTTTAAGCGAAGCCCACCAGAACCAAGAAATGTCGGGTGAACCTTCCATCTTATTGACCTCCGGGATGCTTCGTACAGTGTTATCACGTTTTGTGAAGCACACCATCCCAGGGCTGAAGGTGATGTCTTACCAAGAAGTGCCCGATGAGCGTCAAATTAAGATTGTTAGCTCCGTTGGACAGCAATAGATCGGAAAGCCGGTTGTGAGAGGGTAATATTATGAAAATCAAACGCTTTTTTGCTAAAGATATGCGTACAGCACTGAAAGAAGTAAAAGATGAGCTGGGTGTTGACGCGGTGATCATGTCGAACAAAAAGCTTGCAGATGGCGTTGAAATCGTTGCTGCTATTGACCATGAACGCCCAGCAGCCGCACCGAAAAGCGCTCCCGAGCAGCAAATGCAGCCCCGCGCCACTGAGCAGCGTATGGTACGCCCACAAACACGTACGCAACGTCCTGAGCCGCAAAGCCACAATGGTGTGGCCGATTCATTACAGGCGTTGTTAGAGCGTCAGAGCCCAAAACCAAAGAATGCTGCTCTCGCCGACATGTTTTCGCAATCAGGTATTGATATGAGCGCGCCTGAAGAGCCCGTTGAGCAGCCTCAGCGTCGCGCTGCGCCGGCCAATCACTACGCTCCGCAGCCAACGCTAGCAGAGCCAACGCAAGCCCGCGCTGCAGCGCAGTCCATGGGTGATGATTTGGACGGTGACGGTTTTGATGAGCCACACCGCCAGCCCAATGATTCTGTACAGCAAGAGGGCATGGACAGCGAAGAGATCAGTGCCATGCGCGATGAGATGAATGCCATTCGTCAGCTTCTTGAACATCAAGTATCCGGCTTATTACATCAGGACCGAGCGCGCCGTGACCCAACTCGTGCCTGCTTCATCGAGCGCTTGCAGGGCATGGGTATCGACACTGAAGTGGCTGAGCAGTTAGTGCGATATGTACCAGACGATGTATCGCGCAAGCAGGCATGGAGTGCAGCCCTGGATATGGTGCAAAAGCAGCTACACACCACCAATAATGAAATTTTACGTCATGGCGGCGTCTATGCGTTAGTCGGTCCTACCGGCGTAGGCAAAACCACGACGGTTGCAAAACTGGCCGCATTAGGGGCGCAAAAATACGGCGCTGACAAGGTTGCGCTGATCACCACGGATACATATCGTATCGGTGCTTACGAGCAGCTAGCAACTTATGGACGCATCATTGGTTGCCCTGTGAAGCAAGTAAAAGATGCCAATGAATTGGCCGATGTGCTTTATCAATTACGCAATAAACGTCTAGTATTAATTGACACTGCGGGAATGAGCCAGCGCGATTTACGTTTAAGTGAGCAATTAAACACGCTCATGCGCAGTACGCGAGTCGATATTCGTAGCTATTTAGTGCTCAGTGCCACAGCACAACATGAAGTGCTTCAAGAAACCGTAAGGCACTTCCAAAAAGTTGACTTAAGTGGTTGTATTTTCACCAAACTTGATGAAAGTCTAAGTTTAGGCGAGATTATTAGTGTAGCGATTCAAAATCGCTTACCAATAGGGTATCTTACTAACGGTCAACGCGTTCCAGAAGATATTCGCGTTGCTAACTCAGAAAAAATGGTTAGAAAAGCTGAACAATTGTTTATCAAACGCCAAAAAACACAAAAATCAGCGGCACCAGCAGGGCGCCAAACAGTGGCGTCTCAGGCAGTAGGAATGTATGATTAACACAGTGCACGATCAAGCAAGTGGCCTTCGAAAAATGAATCAAAACAATAGCCAAGGCGTAAAAGTAATCGCCGTGACCGGTGGCAAAGGGGGCGTCGGTAAAACCAATGTCTCTTTGAATTTAGCTATTGCCATGGGTCAGCAAGGCAAACGTGTCTTAGTGTTAGATGCTGACCTAGGACTGGCAAACTGTGACGTTATGCTTGGTCTGCGTGTTGAAAAGAACCTTTCTCATGTTCTAAGCGGTGAGTGCGAACTGCGCGATATACTGGTAACTGGGCCTGCGGGCATTCGTATTGCTCCGGCAACATCGGGGTCACAGAGCATGGTTGAACTGAGTGCTGCAGAGCATGCAGGTTTAATCCGTGCGTTTAGCGAGCTCGATAACGACTTTGATGTCCTTATTGTCGACACCGCCGCCGGTATCTCCGATATGGTACTGAGCTTCTCGCGTGCTGCGCAAGATGTTGTGGTGGTGGTCTGTGATGAGCCAACCTCAATTACCGATGCCTATGCGTTGATCAAGGTGCTTAGTCGTGAACATGGCGTATACAAATTCAAAGTCGTTGCCAATATGGTACGCAGCCAGCGTGAAGGGCAAGACTTATTTGCCAAACTCTCCAAAGTAACCGACCGGTTTTTAGATGTGGCGCTCGAATTAGTGGCCACCGTGCCCTATGATGAAAACATGCGAAAATCAACGCGTCGCCAGAAAGCCGTTGTGGAGTTATTCCCTAACTCACCCGCTTCGGTATCGTTGAAAAGTCTCGCTGGCAAGGCATTAAAGTGGCCAACCCCGAATCAACCATCGGGGCATTTGGAGTTCTTCATTGAAAAGCTGGTCAATAATTAACTGTTGTTCGGATTTATGAATAAAGTGGCTGGATATCAAGATCAATTACAATTAAACACTCTGGTCGAGCGCCATGCCGCGCTGGTCAAGCGTGTTGCATGTCATTTGCTGGCTCGACTGCCGGCGAGTGTGCAGCTCGATGATCTCATTCAGTCCGGCATGATTGGCCTCATTGAAGCATCAAAAACCTTTGACGCCAGTAAAGGCGCCAGTTTCGAGACGTTTGCTGGTATTCGTATTCGTGGTGCGATGCTTGATGAAGTACGACGAGGAGATTGGGCTCCACGATCGGTACATCGCAATAGCCGCGCTGTAGCTACCGCTGTACATGAATTAGAAACCTCCCTAGGTCGGGAACCAAAGGATGTTGAAGTAGCTGAAAAACTTGATATTTCGCTCGATGAATACCATCATATTTTAAACGATGTTAATTGCTCTAAAGTGCTCGGTATCGAAGACTTAGGTGTCGATGAAGATGTACTCACCCCGAGCTGTGAACAATCTCAAACGGGGCGGCCCTACATCAGCGTTCACAATGAACGCTTTAACCAAGCATTAGTAGCGGCAATTAATTCTCTCCCCGAGCGTGATGCATTGGTATTATCGTTGTATTATAACGATGAAATGAATTTAAAAGAAATTGGGCAAATACTGGACGTAAGTGAGTCCCGTGTGAGTCAGATACATGGTCAGGCAATGATTAAGCTCAAAGCGAAAGTCAATGACTGGGTCAATTAGTAGTAAGAATAAAGGTTCATACCTCACTGGAGGATACTTTGGATAAAAACATGAAAATTCTCGTGGTCGATGACTTTTCCACTATGAGAAGAATCATTAAAAACCTATTGCGTGATTTAGGCTTTACCAACGTGCAAGAAGCGGACGATGGTAGTACCGCGCTGCCCATGTTGCAAAACCAAGAGTTTGACTTTGTGGTTACCGATTGGAACATGCCAGGTATGCAGGGTATCGATTTGCTCCGTGCAATTCGCGCCGACGACAGCTTAAAGCACATTCCAGTACTGATGGTAACTGCAGAGGCGAAGAAAGAACAAATCATTGCCGCTGCCCAAGCTGGCGTGAACGGTTACATTGTTAAGCCCTTTACCGCAGCTACATTAAAAACCAAGCTGGATAAAGTATTTGAGCGCTTAGGTTAACCGAGAAGGAGAGGTTTATGTCAGCTCCCGCTGCACCTCACATTACCCTAGAGCAAGCCAAACAGCTTGTATCGTTTCTTGAGCAAGGTGAGCAGGAGAAAGCCGATCAGCTGATCCTCGATGCTGCTTCCAAGGAACAGTCCGAACTGTTTGCTGAGGTTGGCAAGTTGACGCGGCAGCTTCACGAGTCGTTGAAGAATTTCCAACTCGATACGCGCTTGAACGACCTCACGCAAGAAGCCATTCCCGATGCTAAGCAGCGTCTTAATTATGTGATGGAAATGACCGAGCAGGCGGCAAACAAAACCATGGATGCCGTGGAAGCCAGTTTGCCCATCGCTGAGCAGCTATCCACTGAACTACATCAAATTAAACCCATTTGGGATAAATTGATGCGTCGTGATCTCGAATTAGGTGAGTTCAAGCAGTTGTGTCATCAGCTCGATAGCTTTATGAACCGCTCTCAAGGCAGCACAGTGGAGCTGCACGATCTACTTAACAATGTGCTGATGGCGCAAGATTACCAAGATTTAACAGGGCAAGTAATTCGCCGCGTAATCGAGCTGGTGCGCGAGGTAGAAGACAGCCTTATTAATTTATTAACTGTGTTTGCGGGCAACGAAGGTGAAGAACCGGTGGTTGAACAACAAAAAGCAAAACCAGCTGTGAACGCAGAAGGTCCAGAAGGGCCAATTATAGACACAGAATCACGTGATGACGTGGTCTCAGGCCAAGATGAAGTAGACGACTTGTTGTCTAGTTTAGGCTTCTAAAGAGGAGAGCGGCTGCATGAGCTTTGAAGTAGATGAAGATATTTTACAGGACTTTTTAGTCGAAGCAGGTGAGATATTGGAGCAGCTCTCTGAGCAGTTAGTAGAGCTTGAAAATAACCCTGATGATAAAGACTTGCTCAACGCTATCTTCCGGGGCTTCCACACTGTTAAAGGGGGAGCTGGGTTTCTCGGCATGAATGAGCTGGTGGATGCCTGCCATGGTGCTGAGAATGTGTTTGATATTCTGCGCCAAGGTAAGCGCCAGGTTACTTCAGAACTGATGGACGTGATCCTGCAAGCGCTCGATACAATTAACGATATGTTTGCGCTTATTCAAGCACGAGAGCAGCCGCAACCTGCAGACCCTGAGTTACTTGCTGTATTGCATAAACTGAGCGAACCTGAATCCGAAGATGAGGCACCTATTGCAGTGCCTGAACCTGCCGCAACTCCCAGTGAACCTGTTGTTGAACCCGAACCCGTGCCTGAAAATGACGCATCAGGGGCCGATGATTTTGGCGATGATATTTTGTTCGATGCGCCAAGTGCTGGCAGTGACGAAGGCGAAGCGATTGATGAAATCACCGAAGATGAATTCGAAAGCTTGCTCGATGAATTACACGGCCAAGGCAAAGGCCCGTCTGTGGGTGAAGGCTCAGCGGATGCTGGAGCATCCGGTAATGATGAAGATATTACCGATGATGAGTTCGACTCGCTACTAGACGAATTACATGGCGCAGGCAGCTTTGGTGCCATTAGCGATAATGGTTCCGCGCCGAGCGCCGACGAGCAGGGGACTGCACAGCAGAGTGCACCGACTGCATCGGGCCAATCAGAGTCGGCCAGTGGTGATGATGAAGACATTACCGAAGATGAATTTGATGCGCTACTTGATGAGCTGCATGGTAAAGGCAATGCGCCTAAAGCAAGCTCGGCAGACGCTTCGCCAGCGCCGGTTGAAAAGCCTGCAGCGCCAGTAAGCCAAAGTAAAGCTAAAGATACACCGCCGGCAACGCCAGCGCCTAGTCAAGCACCAGCGGCCGCAAAACCAGCGCCAAGCACGGCTAAGGGGAGCACCCCGCCTAGCAGTGGGGATGCCAAAAAACCGGCACCTAAAGCCGCACCACCGCCACAAGCAGAAACGACAGTGCGTGTCGATACCAAACGACTAGATCAGATCATGAATATGGTGGGTGAGCTGGTATTGGTGCGTAATCGTCTTATTACCTTAGCGAATAATAACAACAGTGAAGCTATGGGTAAGGCTATCTCGAATCTTGACGTGGTCACCGCCGACCTACAAGGTGCGGTGATGGCAACTCGGATGCAGCCAATTAAGAAAGTATTTGGCCGCTTCCCACGTGTGGTACGTGATCTTGCCCGCAGCTTACAAAAAGATATTTCCTTGGTCCTTGAAGGGGAAGAGACTGATTTAGATAAAAACCTTGTCGAAGCCCTCGCTGACCCACTTGTGCACTTAGTACGTAACTCAGTGGACCATGGTATTGAGATGCCTGATGTTCGAGAAGCAGCAGGTAAACCTCGCATCGGAACGGTACGCTTATCGGCTTCTCAAGAAGGCGACCACATTCTCCTGAGCATCCACGATGATGGCGCTGGGATGGATGCCGAAAAACTGAAGAAAATCGCTATTAGCAAAGGGGTTATTGATCACGACCAAGCCGCTCGGTTGAGTGACACGGAAGCCTATAACCTTATCTTTGCCCCTGGATTCTCCACCAAAGAGGAAATTTCTGATATTTCTGGGCGTGGTGTGGGTATGGATGTGGTGAAAACCAAGATCAGCCAGCTTAACGGCACCATTAATATCGACTCACAGCTCGGTGTTGGTACCCGTCTAGATATCAAAGTACCGTTGACGCTTGCTATTTTGCCAACGCTGATGGTGATTGTTGGTGAACAAACCTTTGCTCTGCCATTGGCGGCTGTTAGTGAGATTTTCCACCTTGATTTGACCAAAACCAACATTGTTGATGGTCAGCTCACCATTATTGTGCGTGAAAAAGCTGTACCACTATTTTATTTAGAGCATTGGTTAGTCAAAGGAGCGGACCGCACTCAACGTAAAGCCGAAGGCCATGTCGTCATCGTTCAAATTGGTACTAAAAAGGTCGGCTTTGTGGTGGATTCGCTGATTGGTCAAGAGGAAGTAGTCATAAAGCCTCTGGATGCGCTGCTGCAAGGCACACCAGGTATGGCCGGGGCGACAATTACCTCAGACGGTGGCATAGCCTTAATTCTAGACGTGCCAAGCATGCTAAAACATTACGCTGGGCGCTCCAGCGTTAACTAAAATCGAGTATTAAATGGCTGTCAAAGTTCTAATAGTTGACGACTCAAGCTTTTTTCGTCGCCGGGTTACTGAAATTCTTGAAGGTGATGCCAATATCGAAGTCATTGACGCAGCTGTCAATGGCGCCGATGCGGTGGAAAAAGCAGTTAAGTTACGCCCAGATGTGATCACCATGGATGTGGAAATGCCAGTGTTAGATGGTATTTCTGCGGTGAAACAAATCATGGCGAAATCGCCAACACCTATTCTTATGTTTTCCTCACTGACGCGTGAAGGAGCCAGCGCCACACTGGATGCACTTGATGCTGGGGCATTGGATTTCTTACCGAAAAAGTTTGAAGACATCGCGCGCAACAACCAAGATGCGATTGAGATACTCCGACAAAAGGTGCGCGAGCTAGGACGCCGTCGCCTTTCGCGTTTTAATCGCCCAACGACCTCGACAACGGCATCATCACCAGCGCGCCCCAGTGTCACGACACGCAGTTCAGCGCAACCTGATAGAAGCTTTAACCAAGGAGCGTCGACTCGGCCTCAAAGCGCCAGCCAATTCAAGCCCAGCGGCAAAAAGTACAAGCTAGTGGCTATCGGCACCTCTACCGGGGGGCCTGTGGCGCTGCAAACGATTCTGACCAAGCTGCCAGCCAATTTTCCTCATCCTATTTTGCTTATTCAGCATATGCCGGCGGCATTCACTCCTGCATTTGCGCAGCGTTTGAATAACCTTTGCAAAATCAAGGTGAAAGAAGCGCAACAGGGAGACCGTTTACAACCTGGAACAGCGTACCTTGCACCCGGTGGTCAGCAAATGATGTTTGATGGCCGCGCTCAACAGCAAACCCTGAAGGTATTTCAAGACGACAACCCAAGAATTACTTATAAACCTAGTGTTGATGTTACTTTTGCCAGTAGCGCAAAAGCATTCGGCGGTGATGTATTAGCCATTGTGCTGACCGGCATGGGTGCTGATGGTCGCGAAGGTGCGCGGATGCTTAAACAATCAGGCTCACGGGTTTGGGCACAAGACGAGCAGTCTTGTGTCGTGTATGGCATGCCGCAAGCGATAGCCAGCGCCGGTTTGAATGATCACCAAGTGGCTCTTGACGATGTTGCCGCGCATTTACTCAAGGAAGTCGGCTGTGGATAAACTTTCCATAATTGGCCTTGCTGTTGCCATTATCGCCATTACCTTAGGCTATAGCCTTGAGGGCGGTATGGTTTCAGGGCTGATTGATGGACCGGCACTGATCATTGTCCTTGGTGGCACTTTAGGTGCCGTAATGTTGCAATCGCAACTAGCGACCTTCAAAAAGGCCTTGGGAGTCTTTAAGTGGGTATTTGTTCCCCCTTTTTATGATACTCAAGCTGGGATTGAGCAAATTAAATCGTGGGCCAGTACCGCACGTCAAAAAGGATATCTGGCTCTTGAGGAACAAGCACTCGTAAGTGAAGACCCTTATGCCGCTAAAGGCTTAAGCTTGCTGATTGATGGCTCTCATGAGCAGCGCTTGCGTGACACCCTAGAAATCGAGCTTATGTTAGAGCGCGAGCGGTTGCTAGATGCAGCTCGGGTTTACGAGGCCATGGGAGGATATGCGCCGACCATTGGTATTTTAGGGGCTGTGCTCGGGCTCATTCAGGCGATGGCATACATTAGCGAACCCGATAAATTGGGTGCTGGGGTCGCCACCGCGTTTTTGGCTACGATTTATGGTGTGGGCTTTGCCAACTTGTTATTCCTGCCCGTTGCCAACAAGCTAAAGCAAGTGATTGAAGAAAAAATGCTCTATCATGAGCTCATCGCTGAGGGCATCATGGCAATGCAGCAGGGAGAGACGCCCGCAAATATAGAGTTGAAACTCGAGGCTTACTGCGCTGAGCGCCATGTTAGTGCAGGGTACTAATATGATGCGCATTCGTCACCGCCGAGGTCATGTAAAGGAGTCGCAACATACCCACCGTTGGCTCGTTTCTTACGCTGACTATATGACCATTATGTTTGCCTTGTTTGTGGTCATGTACGCGATTGCTATTAATAAAAAAGATGAAGAGTTTGCTATTTTCTCGCAGACTTTGGAGCAATTTTTTGACCGTGCTACCCAAGTGACTCAACCCATATTAACTGAGCAGCAGCAATCTACAGGGGACGGAGTGTTGCAACAACCACTGCCCGTTAATGAGAATGTGTTAGAAGGTGAAAGTATTGTCAAAGAGCCTATTCGTGGCTCAAAGTTGATTCCAGAGCAAGCAGACGTGAGTCTTATCGAGCAAAAAGAGCTCGGAGAGCCTTTAGAAACTTTGTTAGATAAGTTAACTGGTACTTTGCTTAATGAAATTCGCCAAGGTGATGCACAGCTCCAACTGAATGAGAACTGGCTTACTATTGAGATGAGTTCGGGGCTGCTTTTTCCAAGCGCCAGCGCCACAGTGACTAATCGCGCCGAACAAGTGGTGGCTCGTATTGCTGAGATTATTTCGCCAATGCGCAATTACTTGCGTGTGCGTGGCTATACCGATGACCGCAGTATCAATAACGAAATGTTCCGCTCCAATTGGCAGTTATCAGCGGCCCGTGCAGCGGCCGTAGTCAAAGAGTTGCAAACCCTGGGCATAAACCCTGCGCGAATGGCGTTGGAAGGGTATGGACAGTACACACCTTTTGCTGACAATGATACTGCCCAAGGGCGGGCGCAAAATCGTAAAGTGGTCATCGCAATTTCAAAGTTTGCCTTGCCACTGCAAGAGGCTTCGCAACAAGACGGTGCCGTTGAATCAGTTGAGCCCGAAGTGGAGCAAGAGCTGCCAAGCACTGACAATACAATAAAAATAATACAACTACCCCATGGCGGTATTCGTATTACGACGCGCAATGAGGAACAGCAATAATGAAGGTATGGACGGTCGCGAACCAAAAAGGCGGGGTGGGTAAAACCACCACAACGGTGTCTTTAGGCGGTCTATTGGCTGAACAAGGAAAGCGTGTCTTATTAATTGATACTGATCCTCACGCGTCGCTTACCTACTATTTTGGTATTGATTCAGAGGCCATCGAAGTGAGTGCTTACGATGTTTTCACTCGCGGTAAAAATATGGCGAGCGAGGAAATACTGCAATCGCTGTGTCCATCCGGTGTCGAAAATATTGATATTCTGCCTGCTACCATGGCCATTGCCACGCTTGATAGAAGCATGGGTAATAAAAACGGCATGGGGTTAATACTTAAAAAGGTATTAGCGAAAATCAGCGAACATTATGACTATGCCATTCTCGATTGTCCGCCGGTACTTGGGGTGTTAATGGTGAACGCGTTGGCAGCAAGCGAGCGCGTGCTCATACCTGTGCAAACTGAATTTCTTGCGCTCAAAGGACTAGATCGCATGATGCGCACCATGGAGCTGATGCAGCAAAGTGCACAAACCTATAGCTATCAATACACGGTGGTAGCGACTATGTATGATAAGCGCACCAATGCCTCTTTGGATGCATACAAAAAACTGCGCGCTACGTATCATGACAGTGTTTGGCCGGGTGTGATCCCCATTGATACTAAGTTTCGCGATGCCAGCCTTGCGCAGCAGGTGCCTAGTAAGCACTGTGCTAAGGCGCGAGGCGTACAAGCCTATCGTGCGCTGTTAGACTATTTGCAAAACAAGCAGGTGGATGCATGAGTGGCCCTAATGAAAAGGTGATGAAGGAGTACCTCAGCGCGCTACTTAAAGAAGAAGCAGAGCCTAGGCGGGTAGCTAAGCCGGTCATCACTGAATCCCCTGAGGCAAATAAACTTGAGCCACTTGAAAAGTTACTTGCGCAGGCAGAGCAGCAAGCACAGGCTCGCGAGCAACAGCAACAGCAACAGCAACAGCAACAGCAACAGCAACAGCAACAGCAACAGCAACAGCAACAGCAACAGCAA
>NZ_SGPG01000013.1:0-161627 GCF_004208955.1 Pseudoalteromonas sp. CO325X | reverse complement strand
GGCTCCCCCTCCCCGACTCGAACGGGGGACCTGCGGATTAACAGTCCGTCGCTCTAACCAACTGAGCTAAGGGGGAAGCGCCTGCCTTTCAACGGGGCGAAATATTAATGACCGCGCCCTAAAGTGTCAACCAATAAAAACTCTAAAAATAAAAAAAGTAGACTGTTCGGCGCTTTTTCACTCAAATTGACTGCTTAGCGCGCAAAACAGCCTCTATTTGGGGCTGCGTTGCGCCTGTTGTAACCAACCAATAAGAATGATAACCCGAGAATATATAAGAGAAAGTGGGAGAAAGTGAGAGAAAACGCGGGGAAGGGGAGAGAGAGTCCAAAATTAAGAGCGAATAACAAAGTGCGCAAAAATGATGTCGATAGTGGTATTCAGAAGTTAGAACACCACTAAAGATGATAATTAATAATTTATAGTGGCCTGAGTGACTCTACCAACTAATCCGAGGGCTTGTAGAAATACATCTCTTTCTGTTTCACCTTCTACATAGAAGGTTAGATCTTCTCTAGCTGGATTGTTGAAAGTTAGATGTAAAGAGTTATCTCCAGATTTTAGCCTGGCTGTAAAAAACTTCTTGTTCATAGGGTTTATAAACCCATAAACCTTATTTTCTACAATCTTGATATTTTTTGTAAGGATACTCTCGCAATAGACTGTGGTTCCTATAGGGATGTCTATATATGATTCTTCTTCAACCATATATGAGTTTCCAGGTAATTCTTTATTTGCACCTAAAAGAGAATCCATCGCTGACTCAATGGCTTCTGGCAAGGCATTCGCGCAAGACACTCGCTCTTTCATCAGATCCAAAAATGGATAGTTCAGCAAGTATGAAAAGTTAATTAGGAAATCAACAGGTTGATCTCTATCGACTTCATAGTTCGAAACAGTGTTTCTATGTAAGTCGGTAGCTGCTGCAAGTTCTTTGACTTGCATACCTTGTTGCTCTCGATGTTCTTTTAGTAACTGATTAAATTTGCCCATCTAAAACATTTATTAGGATGAATCTACTCTTTGTATTTAAGCATGAATCTGCGTGCATACAAAATAAATCCTAACTCACCCATTAGGTAATCTCTTCAAACAGTTATGTAGAAAGCGCGAAAGCACGATCTTAAAAGAGCGAAAGGGCGATCCGAACGTACCTTCTGCAACTGCCAAATTAATACTTTAAAAATCATATAGATAAGTGAAAGTTTATTTTTGTGTGCATAAAACGTGTTGAAAGTCCATTTTTGTGTTGCTATATTTGATTGCATGAACACAAAAATATACACAGGTGAGATTGTTTTTATGTGCATTGGTTGGAGTAAAGCAGATATTAAAGCTGCAATAGAAAAGGAAGGTTGGTCGTTGCGACAACTGTCTTTATCAAGAGGCTATTGCGCAGGAGCGATGCAAAGTGCTTTGCATCGTCCGTACCCAAAAGCGGAGAGGATTATAGCTGAAGTGATTGGTGAGAGCCCCGTAAACATATGGCCTGAGCGTTATGGTGTAGATGGTAAGCCAAATCGAAGACGTGGCAGACCAGTGCGTAAGCCGGAGCTATGAATATGAAGTATTACACAGCACATCAACTCGCAGATTTACTCGGTGTAAGCAAGCGCACAATGCAAATAAAAGCCAAGGAAGAAGAGTGGCCTTATGTTGAAGAACGTGTGCGTGGCGGGGTGGCTAGAAAGTATGCAGGTACAAACTTGCCTGAATATGTTCGTATTCAAGTTCAAGAAAAAGAAATTGAGATGGACACTTCCAGTGAATCAGTGAGCGGTCGTCAGTATCTAGCCGTAACCGAGCTTCAAAACCAGAAAAACGTTCAAGAACAGCGGCAACGTAACGCTGAAAAATTAATAGCTTTAGGCGGCCTTGAGAGTCTACCTAAGAAAGCTGAGGCCAAGTTTCGCTTAACTAAGCTAGCAGCAGCGTTTATTCAAGAACGGAGATTGCCCAAGAAGCGTGGTTATGACCTCTTTTGTGAGGGATATAATAATGGCTGGCTGCCTGTAGAACCAGAGCTAAGAATTTATGTACCAAGCCTGTCGCGTATTACCTTGCTTCGTTGGGAAAAAATTGTCAGAGAGAACGGCCCTATTGGGCTGGTTAGTCGCCAAGGGAAAAAAGTAAAGTCCATCATCAAAAATGATGAATGCCTACAGAAATTCTGCATAGGTATGATCTATGAATATCCCCATGTAAAAGCCTCTCAGTTAAGGGACGGCCTAATTAGTCGTTTTGCTGGGGCAGGAAAGGCTATTCCTTCAGAGTCAGCAACCCGTCGTTGGTTGGATGATTGGAAAGCTGAGAATAAATCTTTGTACACAAAGATTTCGAACCCTGATGCCTGGAAAAATAAGTTCATGTCTGCAATGGGCAAAATGGATGAGAACATTACCAGAATTAACCAACTTTGGGAGTTCGATTCAACACCAGCAGATGTGATGCTGACAGACGGCAGGTTCTCACTAATCGGTATTATTGATGTGTACACACGTCGTCCAGCGGTCGTTGTGCATCCAACTTCAAACTCAGAAGGTATTTGCCTTGTTATTCGTAAGTCAATTTTAGAGTGGGGGATCCCCGAGGTTGCAAGAACGGATAACGGTAAAGATTACACATCAATTCAAATAAAAAGCGTGTTTGATGCTTTAGAAATTGAACACCAAACTACACGCCCGTTTTCTGGTGAAGAAAAGCCTTATATTGAGCGTTTTTTCAAGACATTCAGCCATGATATTGCTGAATTGCTAACTGGATATATCGGACATAACGTGTCCGAGCGCCAGGCTATTGAGGCAAGAAAGACGTTTGCAGAACGTTTGGCTAAGAGACAAAAGTCAGGCAGCGCCCAAGAACCGATTGAAGTGAATTTATCGGCTGAGCAATTGCAAAGCTTTATTGATAGCTGGATTGAAAACCGCTATATGCATCGCCCCCACAGCAATTTAAATGGCAAAACTCCGCATGATGTTTACGCAGCAAGTCGCGACCAGATTCGAGTCATTAATGATGAACGATTACTAGATGTCATGCTCCAACCGGTGCCATCGAATCGCGGGCTACGTTCCGTAGGTAAAGAGGGTATCAAAGTTAGTGGTGGTGTTTATATTGCTCCCGAACTTGGTGCAATTATCGGCGAGGAAGTCTTTTGTAAATGGGACCCTCAGAATGTTGGCCGCATTTATGTCTTTAATCGCATCAACAAAGAGTTTGTCTGTATCGCAGTTGACCCCGAAATTGAATCAGCAGGGCTGACGCGACAGGAAATAGCTGAACTTGCTAAGAAGAACCAAAAGGCAGTCACAGCTAAAAAGCTTAAAGAAGCCAAGAAAACGGCTAAGTCGGTCAATGTTTCAGACATTGCGAATGAAGTACTCGATCATTACCAAAAGCAAAATCAATCTCTGACATCGTTACCAAAACAGCAGGTAGAACACACTAACACGATGATGCAATCAGCGTTAGCTGCACTCGATAGTGAGCGCCCTGTATTGGATAGTGAGCGACTGAGCGAAATAGAAAAACGCCGCCAACAAATGCAGCAAGAAGCAGAAGTTGCGGCTGTCAACCCAACCCCAATCTTCAGAAACACAAATGATAAAGCCATGTATTTAAAGCAACAACGTTTGGAGCGTGAGCTGACAGAGAAAGAGGCGACTTGGCTGAATACGTGGGAACAACAAAACCGTGCGATGTCATCGCGTTTCGATTCATTGATAGAAGACAGGGATATGGCGAGCCAATCACAACACCGCCAAATCCCCCAATAAACCTAGGAGACTATAAGTCATGAAAACACAAATCGCAATTGTTAACAACGTAGTAGAAACTCAAATGATGGTTGAAAGCCTGTCTGGCCGCGCATATGGCGTACCAGGAATTGGCCTAATCTATGGCGATCCAGGCTTGGGGAAAACTACCGCTACAGCCTTCGTGGTCAACCGTTGTAACGGTATCTATATCCGCGCCACATCAGGTATGAGCTTAGCGCAATTGCTGCGCCAAATCGTGAAAGAATTGAGTGGCCCTGAATACCACAGCAAAGAACTCATGCTTGGGTACATCGTTGAACGTATGGCGCTTGAAAGCCGCCCATTGTTTATCGATGAAGCCGATTATCTCTTAAATGACAAAAGCACACTTGAGAGTGTTCGCGATATTCACGACTTAACAGCCAGCCCTGTGATCCTTATTGGTATGGAGTCAGTGCGTCGCAAGCTGCAGCGCCACAAACAGTTCTATAACCGCATTTCTGAGTGGTTAGAGTTCAAACCCGCGACATTTGACGATCTACAAACCTTGGTAGCAGCCGTTGTTGAGCCCGAAATTAAAATCCAAGACGACTTGCTGCAGTTTTTGTTAGCAGAAACAGATGGGGAAGTTCGTCGCATCATCACGGGCCTATCAAAGATTGAGGCCATGGCTAAGGCCAATGATTTAGACAGTATCGACCTCATGCAATGGGGCAACAAAGACTTGTTCTTAAAGAAAGCGTAAGAGGTTGCTGTGAGCCGTAAACATTTACAAGAAGCTTGGGAGGCCATGACGGTTCTTAAAACGTTTCGCTTAAGCCAGGTCAACGCGGCGCTACAGCATACGAACATGGAAAGTTTAAAGGCGTTCGCTAAGCGTCTAGAAGGGAAAGGCATTATCAATCGAACAAAGGACTATGACGAAGATTTTTTCACTGTCCTGAAACCTAAAGCAAGGCCGTTTGATAAAGCAAAATCTAAAGCTGTAACACCAATTTCGGGAAGGCAAAAAATGTGGCAGTCGATGCGAATTTTAAGAGATTTTGATGCTGCACAAGTGGCAACGACAGCGGAGGTGTCAGCTAAGTCAGCGCAGTCCTATATCTCACAATTAAAAAAAGCAGGGTACTTGTTTGTTGTTAAACAAGCTCCGCGTACTGGCAATGTTATTGAGCGTGCGGGTGAAACAACGGTTTATCGCTTGCTAAAAGATACGGGGCCAACGCGTCCCATACCTAAAGCAGATGGCGTATTTGATGTGAATAAAAAGGAATTGCAGCCATTTAAGCAGGTAGAGCAGAAGGCATCGGTAATGCAGCGAGTCAATGTAGGAGAAGTTCATGAGCAGCTCTAATTGGTTGGAGGTACTCCAACAGGAAGTGGACACACATGGCTTAAGCAGAGTGGCTCAGAAATTAAATATGTCTAAGGCTACTGTTAGCCAGGTACTGAAGGGGAAATACAACGCCAGTACCCAGACCATTGAGCAAAAAGTTAATGGTGCCTTTATGGCCAAAGAAGTGTGTTGCCCGATTATTGGCGACATTCCTATCAACGTGTGCCTTGACCACCAAAGTCGCAAGTTCGCGGCAACCAACCACATTCGAGTGCAGCTGTACAAGGCGTGTCGTGGTGATTGCCCACATTCAAGAATTGGGAAATAAAACGATGAAGATACAACCCATTATTTCAGAGCTAGAGCGTCGAGGATTGCAGGTTCTATCGATGCGCAAAGGCAACAAACGTCACGTTTTTGAAGTCTGTGGCAAAGCGCCAAATAACCTGCCTGTTATCACAGAAAAGCGGGGTGGCCAAACGCGCAGTGTACGCAGCGCGACGCTGTTCGGGCAACTGATTTTATTTATTGAAGGAGAAGCAAATGCAAGCTGAATTTTTAACTGATCATCGCGGTGCTCAAGTGCCTGTGAAAAACATTCGCCCTGCAGATGTGGTGCGTCATGAGTTTGCATGTAAGGCAATTGAACTGGCGTTGCAGCAAAAAGAAGCACTGGCACAATTTAAGCGCCAGCAAATGGCTGAGTTTGACGCCTTCGTGTCGTTATTAAGTGACGAATATGGCGTAGAACTCGGTGGTAAAAAAGGCAATGTGACGCTACGCAGCTTTGACCACAAGCATAAGGTTGTGATGCAGGTTCAAGAATCCATTGAGCTGGGCCCTGAATTGGTTGCCGCAAAAGCGCTAATTGACCAGTGCCTTAATGAGTGGAGTGCCGGGGCCAATGAAAACCTCAAGGCTGTTATTGAGCAAACATTTGCAACAGATAAGAAAGGCAAAATTAGCGTACAGCGTGTTCTGGGCTTGCGTCGTCTCACCATCAATGATGAAAGCGGCAAGTGGCAACAGGCAATGGACATTATCGCGGATGCCATAGAGGTGATTGACTCTCGCCGCTTCATTCGCTTTTACACCAAAGATGGCGAGCAAGAGAAAGCCATCTCCCTCGATATCGCCAAGCTCTAGGAGTTCACCATGGAAAAGCAAATTCGCGTAACACCAAGAACATCTGCCGTTGAGTTATTAAACGAGATAGTAAAAGCCAAAGAGCCTGTACTCCTTCAGTACGAGTTTCAGGGGTTAACGATGAGTGTTCAAAGCCAATTGATGAAAATCAACGGCGTCGAAATGTCTTCAAGTAAACGTTAGAACTAGCGCTAACGTTTGACCTTGCAAGCTGCATGGATGCGGCTTTTTTCCAAAGCCTGGCGAGAACGGGTTTTGCAAAAAAGAAACAAATAAGGATGAGAAATGAACAAAGCAAAGCTAATTCAGCTTATCCATATCGCTAAGTCTCAACTTGCTTTGGATGATGACACCTATCGCTCAGCACTGCGCGGCGTCACAGGCAAAACGTCATGCAAGGAGTTAGGGGTAAAAGAGCTCACGGCGGTGTTGGAACACTTTAAAAAAAGCGGGTTTAAATGCCGTTCAAACGGGTCTAAAAAGCGTATGAGTCCTAAGTCCAGCGCAAGACAATTGGGCGAAATTAATAAGATTCGCGCCATTTGGATCACCATGCACAAGCAAGGGTTTGTGCGTGATGGCTCTGAGACTGCACTGGATGCATTCGTTAATCGCATGCTTAACCGCCGCAAAGTGGGTGAAAACGTGAGTTTTCATACTCAGTTTTTGACTTACAAACAAGCGGTCCCAGTGCTTGAAGCACTTAAGAAGTGGCACACGCGTGAAATGATTGAGCATCTCATGCTTAATGAGCTCGATGTGTATGTGCAAACCTTTGACGACGCGACGCAACGGATAGTCGCCACCAGAATTTCAATGAGCCTGCTGCCTGAATACGGATATGAGCAGCTTCGCGAAATCTATGAGTACAGCATTAATGAAGCTAAGTCGTTGCCCCATATGTAAGAGCCACATCACATTGGATCAAATGGTCCAGGATGATGCAGGTAAAGAGCTGCTGGCTATCGTTGCAGGAATGGGCAAACACACCGGGCGAGCTATGGTGAGCTACTTGGGGTTGTTCCGTCCAGCGAAGCAAGACCTAAGTAACAGCCGCGCCGTCAAGTTAGCCCAAGAGGTGCTAGCGCTTACACAAAATCACCAAGCGCTCGCAATGGCAATGGACCAAACAGTGCAATCCATTATGAATAAGCGGTTAAACAATCAAGATGTTAAACCGCTCGCAAATCATAACTATTTGAAGCAAGTGCTCAGTAGTGCACTTGAGCAATGCACAGCCCCGACTCAAGAGCAGCGAAGCAATAGCATTGAAGTAAAGACTCAGGGTGTCGAGCTAACTAACGAGCAGAACAAGAAAGCGTTTGAAGAACAGATGAAACGCTACAGCAATAACTTTAAACCACATTTTAAAGGTGAAGAGTCATGAGCCAGCCAAAGACGAACCATCCAGAGGAAAGCCAAAGTGACTTGTTTGGTAGTGAAGTTGAACAACTGCAAGCATGCTTGGCCAACCTCGAAGGCCAAGAACTAGACGATGTACGCAAGCGTTGGCCCAGCACCTTACAAAGTTTAGTGATGCTGCTTCAGCGCGAGCTTGAAAAGAAAAACATTGCTGACGCAGACAAAGTAGCCGAGGGCTTAACGTTTGCGCTTAGTCACTATTTCGGCGGGCGTGATATTTACCTGCCTACCGACCAGCGCTTAAAAGCAGCGCTGCGTGACATACAGATTTGGTCTGAGTTCAAAGGCAACAACATCGAGTCGTTGGCAGTGAAATTTGCATTAACTGAGCGCCGCGTGCTGGAGATTATCCAACAGCAACGCAGTGCGGAAAAAGCACGTAGACAAAGGAGTTTGTTCTAATGAGTGAACAAGAAGCTGTTTTGCAGTTGGCATTGATGCTGGCCATCTTGCTGGTGTTGCCTTATTTGCGCCGTATCGCGCGTCAGTTAGGTCGGTTTTTGGTTGTTAAGTATTTCGCATTAGTGAGCGGGGGTGAAGACAATGAAAAGAACCGTTAAGCGCCGTGCGCACAATTGGTTTGCGCTTACGAAGCCTAAGCCCGAGCCTAAACCCAAATCAGATAAGTGATGTTTTATGTACGCATTAATTCAAGGTGGTGAAAGCCAAGAAAGGGTAGCGCTATTGTTTGCGCTTACCCGCCTAGACAGCGCTGCAATCAGGCAAGCGCTAATTGACCACCTTTGCAAAGGCATGAGTCAGGAAGCGGCGTCCGCCTTAAACCAAGTACCGCAGCAAAACCTGAACCGAGCGCTCAAGCGCCTGAACCAAGTGGCGGCCACGGTTGAGCAAATTAAAGAACTGGATTGGGCGCAGTTTTCATCAGTGCATACAAAATAAAATTGACATAAACCCCAAGCAGGCATAGAGTTATCGCTGTCAGAGGCGTCAGAACCTCACATATAGCGGATATTACCAACCCCGACAGTGTTGGCTTTTTTATGCCTGTTGCGCCAGCAGTAATGCGCATTAACCCCAGCATAGATCTCACGTCTATGTCGGGAGGGCGACGAATACAACACCCTTCGGGGAAATAAGTCCGCGGCTCTATATGGCCGTTCTGAACCTCCTGACACCCATTATTTTCAGAAAAACATATAGGAGGCATTTATGCCTAATGCACACCCTTTAGCGACCATTACCATCGCCAACACCCCCATACCGTTTGATGAACAGCAGCGTATTAACCTTAATGCTTTGCATAAAGCCAGTGGTGTCGGTGCCCAAAAGCGACCAGGCAATTGGCTTAGACTGGATAGCACCTCTGAGCTTATAAAAGAGCTTGGGGAGCGTTGCTCAGATCTGAGCAACGGTGAACTTTTACACAAAGTTCGCGGTGGTTCAGTACAAGGCACATTTGCGCACCAGCTGCTGGCCATTAGTTACGCGGGCTGGATCAGCCCCGCATTTCAATTGCAGGTTAACCAAGTGTTTCTCGACACCAAACGCTTAAAGCAACCTGAGCAAGAGAGCATCAGGGTTGATAAACAGGTCTATCATGCGTTGTTGCAGGAGAGCTTGGCCCATGAGCAGGGCTATAATGAGCTGCAACAAAAGTACATTGAATTGCTAGAACAAACCGTGGCGCTGCACACGCGCAAGCTAACGACGCGCGCCCCGAATATTCCGCTCAATCAGGTTGAGCACAGTAAAATTCTAAATCTGGCCGCAAAGGGGTTGGGTTACACCGCTATTGCTAAAGAAGTGGGACGCTCACGTAGTGCGGTGCGCAATGTGATTATAGCCAATGGAGGGCGTTAATATGTGCAACTCCACACGCGCTTTAGATGAGCTGCAAGAAATTCACGCGACCTTGTCGTTGCTCGCTGATTTGTCCAGCGTGCCCAGTGGCACAGAGCTGTACTTCGACCCTGCCGATTTAGCAACGGTGCTAAAGAACGTAGCCAACCGATTGCAGCACTCTATTCAAACACAACAACACAATTAAGTTTTAGGCCGCAATGCGGCCTTTATTAATTTTAGTTAAGCAAAAATAGCGTTTAAACAGCTGGTAAATGCGGTTTTAATCGTGTTTCGGTTACACTTCGCTTAACTAAAAACGTTGTATTCATTCCTAACACCAATTAAGATTACCGTTATTAAGTAACACAAAACGTGTTAATTTGCGTACTTGATAAAGCTATTCAACGCACTTATATACGTGTTACAGCGCACTTTAAAGCAAAGAAGAAGTATGCTTACTACAAGAGGTGGTGGGCTTTTTTTGTGTCTAATTTTGATGGAGTTCCATAATGGCTGTGTTTTCTGTAATTGGAAGAAACGAAAGAGATAGTTCTGGTCTAAAAATAATTATCGAAAGACTTTATGCTCCTGATAATTATATCGAAATTGGCGAATTAGCGTGGTTGGTGTACGAGGAAGAGAAAATTACCCCTCAGGGAGTGTATAAAAAGTTTTTTGGTGACCCTAAAGGTGAGAAGCATGAGCCATCGGCCTCAATGTTTATGCCTGTAGATGCTTATTTTGGATTTCAAACGAGTGACGTATGGGAATGGCTGAATAAGAGGGTAGATTGATGGATCAACAACCATATTCAACTCCCACAGCGGAGCAGAGCAAGGCGAGTGGTGGTGCTTCTGAACACACACACCTTCAATGGGTTCTAAAAAGCCAAAAAGAACTAGGTGAAAAACTGGCCCGTGCTGAGGCTCATTTGGAGCACCAAAGCCAATCATTTAGTAAGTTAGAACAGCTTGTTGAAAAAATTGATTCAGCATTAGAAACCAAAATGGAGAAAATTGCTGACCGTTTAGATAGTGGTGTGGATAAAGTAACTACCTCTGTTAGTAACGAGGTATCAACCCTGTCTCAAAAACTAGACGACAAGAATGACTCCATAACATCCAAAGTAGACGCACACAAAACTGAGTTTGATAAGTTTAAACTCAAAGCATACGTCATAGGCGGAGTGATCGCAGGTGGGTTGGCTGTCGGTGGCTGGTTCTTAAATGGCACTGCTAGTAAGCTGTTTACAGAAATGAAAAAAATATCTGAAACTCAACAAACGACCAAAAATGAAAAAGGAAAAGGTGGTAAATAGCGGTGCTTACTTTAAGCAGCTTAACGTAAACATCGCACCCACTGACATTCCCGAAACCCCGCACCACCAATAGTCAACCGCACCTAGCCAAAATATCGAAAAACATCATGGTTTTTCGATATGCAATCAGTTTTTAAAACATCCCCAGACGTACAGGCCGCACTCGCGCCTTACTCATTGGCATTCTCACAATGCATGCTGCAAATTTTGCACCTTGAAGGTGGCTTGCGTGATGATGGCGGCATCAATGACAAAGCCAGTGACCGTGGCGGACTTACTAAGTTCGGTATCAGTCAACGGGCATTCCCAAGCGTAGATATTGCGAGTCTCACGCTTGAACAGGCGGTACGCCTTTATCATCGCCACTACTGGCGACCCATTCACGGTGAAGAGCTACCAGATGGGGTTAACCTCATGCTGTTTGATGCGGCAGTTCAGCACGGTGTTGGCTCCAGCGCTAAGTTGTTGCAGCGCAAAATAGGCGTCAGTGCTGATGGCATCATCGGCCCAAACACGCTGAAAGAGCTGTACCACTTCGAAGTTGCCACCATCCTTGCGCGTCTTAGCATTGGCCGAGCCAGAAAATATGCCCGTATTTGCGTCAATGATCCAAGCCAAAACCCCAATCTTGAAGGGTGGTACAACCGCCTTGAACACATTACCGAGCTGGCCTTTGCGGAGGTGCATCATGGCTGATAATTGGCAATGGTCGTATGACAAGGGCCGCACCACGCGCATTGAGAATGAGTTAGCTGCGCGCATGAACCAGCATCCGTTCAACCCTGATGATATCCCCCTGCACAGCCACGATGGCACGATGCAAAGTCAGTTCTCTAAAGGTTGGCAGTCGGTTTCAGAGGTAGACATTCGTGTGCGCTTAGACAGATTGAATCACGGCAGAAGAGCACCTCTAAGAGCTTTGAACATCAAGGAGCATCGCAATGGCTAGCCCTTGGATAAACGTAGTTGAGCCTGTCGCCAATCTAATTGATGACCTCTTTACCTCTGATGAAGAAAAGCTGCTTGCAACCAACGAACTCGCAAAAATTGAGAGTGTAATAAACACCGAAGTAATTGGCCTGCAGCGCCAAGTGCTGGAGCTCAAAAGCGTGGTTGTAAAACAGCAAGCCAGTATTATTACCGCTGAGTCGCAAGGGCACAGCTGGCTCCAGCGTAGCTGGCGTCCTCTCACCATGCTGACATTTCTATTTCTCATCATCTGCGACTCGTTTGGGTTGTTGGAGTTTCGCTTGTCTGAGCAAGCGTGGGAGCTGCTCAAACTTGGCCTTGGTGGTTATGTGGTCGGCCGCTCGGTTGAAAAGGCTATACCAGGCGTGGGCCAAGTGCTCGATAAACTTAAAACCAAAGGAGCTGGCGATGGACAAGTTTGACCGTGCCCAATGCACCGATGAACTCTTACGTGAGGCGGCCCTCGCGCAGCAAAGTGCGAGATACAACGCACCAGGTGCTGAGTTTGAACATTGCCAAGAGTGTGGTGAGTCAATCCCACGACGAAGACGCGAGGCAATACGCAATTGCAGTACTTGTGCAGATTGCCAACTGCTAATAGAAGAAAAACAAAAACACTATAGGCGCTAAACATGGATTTTATTTTGGAGTGGTGGAAGCAGTTACTTGCTGCAGGATTTTTAATCGTAGGCTGTGGTGCTATTGCGTGGCTGCGCTCAACGTTTGTCAGCAAAAAAGAGCACGAGCTTTACAGACAAGAGCAACGAGAGCATTACGACGGCCTTACACAGCGGTTAAACACCGTTGAAACGACGGTTGCAGATTTGCCAAGTGCAGATGACATTCATGAGTTAGACAAGCGTTTAATCGAAGTGGGTGGCAAAATTGATGCACTGTCACCGCAACTAGGTAACTTGCAACGTGTAACCGATTTACTGATGGAAAATGAGCTAAGGGGAACTCGCAGTGGCACTGAATAAAGTAATGGCTGAACACCAACGTATCAGCATCTTAATATCGCTTAAAGAATCACCTGATTACGGTGCCAACACCAGTATGCTGGCAGACGTTCTGCAAAGCTATGGACTTGGTTGCAGTCGTGATCAACTTAAAACTCAACTCAATTGGTTGGAGCAAAACGGTTACGTAATCATTGAACGTTTGTCTGAAAATACATGGGTGGTAAAAGTGACGCACGCAGGTATTGATGTGGCAGAGGGGCGAAGTATTGTGCCAGGCATAAAACGCCCAGCACCTCGGGGGTAACATGGACAAAGTGAACCGAGGCAAGTCCAGTAAGATTGACCAGTTGCCGGAGTGTATCAAGCAAAAGTTACACGCGATGCTGCGTGATAAGCGGCATTCTCAAGCGGATATCTTAGATGAAATAAACCGTTTGATACTCGATGCCGGGCTCGACGAAGAGGCGACGATTAGTCGCAGCGGCTTGTCTCGTCATGCACAAAAAACAGAAGCCATCGGCCAGAAGCTGCGTGAGTTACGCGAATCAACAAAGGCACTGACCGCTGAGTTAGGAGACAAGCCAACAGGCGACACCACCAAGCTCATTCTAGAGATGGGCCGCTCGCAACTATTCAAGGCCATGCAGCACCAGTTGCTAAATCCTGATGATGAAAACGATGTTGATATTGGCATGATAAAGGACGCCATGCTGGCCGCACAGCGCCTAGAGTCTACGGCCATGGCTGCGCACAAGCGCCAGCAGGAAATTGAAAAAGCTTACGCAGAAAAACTAGCAGCCGACTTGGACGAGCAGGTGAAAAACGAGAACCTGCCACAGTCCCAAGAAGAAATGTTGGCTTTCTTTAAGCGCGATATTCTGGGGCTGCAGCATGGGTGATCATGTTTTGCAAACAGGTGAGCAACCGCTTAATAAAATCACGGGGAGTTTAGCTGTCGCCCTTGGTACTGAAATCCTGTTTAAGTATCAGCGCGACTGGATAGAAGATAAGTCGGTGGTAAAAATCGCCGAAAAGTCACGCCGTACAGGTTTAACCTTCGCTGAAGCGCTTGATGATGTCATGAGCGCGGTGGCAACCACCAATGCCCAAAATACTTACTACCTCGGCTCTGATAAAGAAATGGCCAAGGAGTTTATTGATGCCTGCGCGTTCTGGGCACAAAAGCTCAATATGGTCATGAGCGAGATAGAAGAAGGTGTATTCGAGGATGAAGACGAAGACGGCACCAAAAAGAGCATCAACACCTTTGAGATAAAGTTTCCAAAGTCCGGTAAGAAGATAGTCGCACTGAGCTCTAACCCGCGTAATTTACGTGGTCGTCAGGGCAACGTTGTGATTGATGAAGCCGCATTCCATGACCGTTTAGACGAAGTGCTTAAAGCCGCCATGGCACTGACGATGTGGGGCGGAAAAGTACGTATTATCTCGACTCATAATGGTGTAGATAACCTGTTTAACACCCTAATAACCGCTGCAAGAAGGGGGGATAAAAACTATTCCGTTCATCATATCCCCATAGATAAAGCACTCGAACATGGCTTGTATAAGCGCATTTGTTTGGTCAGTGGCCAGCAATGGAGCCAGGACAAAGAAGACGAATGGCTCGCTGCGCAAGTGGCGTTTTACCCAACTAAAGACGCGGCAAATGAAGAACTCTACTGCGTACCAAGCCAAGGTGCGGGCCAATACTTAAGTCGTCGGCTACGCGAACGTGCGCAAAGTGATGACTGTGTTGTGGTGCGCTACAAAGCACCTGATGACTTTGAAAGCTGGACAGAAGAGCAGCGAGTCAGTGAAGTTAACACCTGGTGCGAACAGAATTTAGACCCGTTACTGAGTAAGTTAAATCCTGATCTAAGCCATGCCTTTGGTGAGGACTTCGCGCGAAGCGGTGACTTAACCGTGTTCACCATTGGTGAGGTGAATCAGGACACATCGCTCACCGCGCCATTTATGGTCGAACTGCGCAATGTGACCTACGAGCAGCAAAAGCAAATCATGCTGTATATCGCCACGCGATTGCCAAGGCTCAGAGGCATGGCCTTTGATGCAACGGGTAACGGCGGATATTTGGCTGAAGCCGCATCACTAAAGTTTGGCACAGAGCTTGTTGATTGTATCCATTTATCACAAGCGTGGTATCGGGAATGGATGCCGAAACTTAAGGATTACTTTGAGACAAACAACATCAAATTGCCAAAAGATCAGGATGTACTTGATGACCTTGGCCACATCAAAATTGAAAACGGTATTCCTCAAGTAGACAAAGGTAAAAACAAGGGCAGTGATGGTGAGAAGCGCCATGGTGACAGTGCGGTCTCAATCGCCATGTTGGTGCGAGCAGTAGAGATGGACGGCAGTGCTATCGAGTACACAGCGCTTCCAGGCAAGAACACTGCAAACAAAGACAATGATTACAGAGGCGGCATGTTTGAAAATGCCGGTGGGTGGTAACGATGAGCCAGTTAGTAGATATTTATGGGCAACCGATTTCGAGCAAAGTGCTTGCTCAAAGCCAAGTCGTAGACAATAGCCAAGTTGGTTCGCTATTAAAGCAGTTTGAGCACCCCAGTGAAGGCTTAACGCCAGCCAAACTAACACAGGTGCTCAAAGCAGCTGAAGGGGGAGATTTGTCCGCCCAAGCTGATTTAGCCAAGGATATGGAAGATAAAGACGGCCATTTATTTAGTGAGCTATCAAAGCGTCGACGTGCCTGGTTAAAGTTCGATTGGACCATAGAGCCACCGCGTAACGCGAGCAAGCAAGAAGAAAAAGACGCAGAGCAGCTCAAAGAGCAGTTGCAAGACGCCACTTGGTTAACGGATCTCATCTTTGATTTGAGCGACGGTATTCTAAAAGGCTTCAGTGCCTGTGAGCTGAATTGGGACTACTTCGAAAATCGTCATGACATTGTTGGCTACCAGTATCGTGATCAGAAACTATTTACCACCCATCCAGAAGACTACAACGAGCTGCGTCTAGTCAATGGAACGGTAGAAGGTGAGGCGCTAAACCCATTTGGCTGGGTGAAGCATGTACACAAATCAAAATCTGGGTATATCCATCGCGCTGGGCTCACTTCTGTGTTGGCATGGCCGTATTTGTTCAAGAATTACAGCATTCGTGATCTGGCAGAGTTTTTAGAAATATATGGCTTGCCGCTGCGTTTAGGTAAGTACCCAAGTGGCGCTAGTGAAGAAGAAAAGACGACGTTGCTTCGCGCCGTTCTTTCAATTGGCCACAACGCAGGCGGTGTTATTCCAAAAGGTATGGACATTGACTTCCACAATGCTGCAGACGGTCAAAGCTCGCCATTTGAAGCGATGATCCGTTGGTGCGAATTAACACAGTCTAAAGCGGTGCTTGGTGCCACCTTAACAAGCCAGGCAGATGGCAAAACCAGCACCAATGCGCTGGGTAATGTGCACCTTGATGTTATGGACGACCTTGTTGAGTCCGACTTACACCAAGTTGCTAACACTATTACACGCGATGTCATTTATCCGTTGCATGCACTAAATAGTCGCAGTTACAGCGGACCGCGTCGTATACCGCGCTTTAGTTTTGATTTAAGTCAGGCGGAAGACATCAGTCAGTTAGCACCAGGACTGCGCACCTTAGTTGAACTGGGCACCAAAATCCCGATGTCATGGCTGCACGATAAAACACAAATACCCGAAGCCAAAGACGGTGAAGCGGTGCTATCCCTCTCAACACCTGAAGTGCAGCCACAACAAGACGCACCTACAGCATTGAAAGCGTTGGCAGCTTTGAAGAGTAATCCCTCTGTCGATACCCAAGATGAGTTAGACAAAGCACTAGATGCGATTGCTACGGGTGAGCAATCACCTGAGTATGAAGCGATGCTTGCCCCGTTATTTGAAGACTTAGCACAGGGGCCAGAGTTGGCGCAGGTGACGCTAGAAGCGTTATACCCAACACTGTCACATGAGCAGCTGACCGAGTATCTATCACGGTTAATGTTTGCGGCTGAGTTACTTGGTGAAGCTGATGCCTAAAGCGGTTGATTTAAGTGTAGTGTTTGGGTTGCCGCCAGCGGATGCGGTGGCTTACTTTCGTGCCAAGGGGTATCGCATCTCAGATGATTGGCAAGAGGTGTGGCAGAGCGTTCACGCAAAGGCATTCACAGTAGCGCGTGCAGCAAGCCTTGATATCCTCAAGGCAATAAGAGCCGAACTGGATGCCGCGCTCACAGAAGGGCTCAGCGCTAAACAGTTTCGAGAGCGTTTAACCCCGAAACTAAAAGCATTGGGTTGGTGGGGAAAAGAAGAGCGTGATGGCGTCGAGGTCCAGCTCGGTAGTCCACATCGGCTAAACAATATTTATCGCGTGAACCTGCAAACAGCGTACATGTCAGGTCGCTACAGAGGGATGCTTGCCAGCGCCAACACGCACCCCTATTGGCAATACATCGCCATACGAGACACGCAAACGCGCCCTGAGCATCGCGCCTTACATGGCAAGGTGTTTCGTTATGACGACCCAATTTGGCAAGTGATATTTCCGCCAAATGGCTGGGGGTGCCGTTGTCGTGTTCGAACGCTGACAGCAAGACAGGTGAAAGCCCGTGGACTGAAAGTCGAAAGCGGCGACGGTATGATTGAGCGCTTTACTGCAGAGACTGTTCGAAAGTCCACAGGTGAAGTGATGGCCGTTGATCATGCGCGTATCAGGGTCGATAAAGATACAGTAATGACCCCCGACATTGGCTGGGCGTATTCACCAGGAGCAAGTACCTTTGGCACGGATATCTCCGTTGCTCAAAAGTTAGGGCGGGTGCCTGCGTCTATCCGCTATCAAGCAATACAAGCTTTAAACCAATCGGGACTGCGTGAGCTAGCTGCAAGCAATTGGTTGGTGAGTTCCATAGAAAGAGTGGAGCGTTATCAAGCAGCAAAGCGTGTGGGTGATAACGTTGCACTCAGAGCTAATGGTCCACGGCCTATGCATAAAACAGTATTAAGCTTTTTAGATGACGCAATTCATTTGGCATTACTCGATAAAGGTATTGATGCGGCTCGGGTATTGGTTATCTCAGAGCGTGCGTTGGCGCATGCACACAGCCAAAAGCATAAGGCGAAAGGGCAAGCCCTGACGCTTAGCGAATACCGCCAGCTTTATACCTGGATAAATGACCCTGGCACAAAAGTGTATTGGGATACCAAGCACAACAACCTGATGCTGGTGCATGAAGAGGGTAAACAGGTCACTAAGGTGGTTGTGGCGTTTAACGACAATAAGGCCGACGGATTAGATACGGTGATCAACGTTTTCAGGGTTCAGTTGGCCGACATCCAGGGAGCCGTTGGGGACGGGAAGTTAGAAAGGCTGCGGTAGGGCAGGAGTCGAACCTGCATAATAACGCACGTAAACGTGCCTTAACCGTTACCGATTGGAAACACTACCGCATAAAATTTCTACAACCGATTATTGAAAAGGGTGAAGCTATTGTCAACGTTTAGTATCAGTTTAAAAGGCAACGCGTTTGCGCGTCTGCAGCAGCTGGCAAGAGCAGGAGTCGACTTGTCGACACCAATGGCCGCCGTTGCCCAAGTGCTTTCAGGTGAGTCAGAAGATGCCTTCGCCAATGAACAAGACCCAGAAACAGGGCAAGCATGGCAAGCACTCTCAGATAACTATGTGAAGCAAAACCCTGCTCGCGCACTTGGGCAGATACTGCAAATGAGCCAAGGTGGGTTGGCATCGAGCATTACCACAGACAGCGGTTCTACCTGGGCACAAATAGGAAGTAATAAAGAGTATGCGGCAATACACCAACTCGGAGGGACCAGCGATATGGCACCAGGGCCTGCAGCAATCCCCGCACGCCCATATTTGGGTTTAGGCGAGCAAGGGGAAGATGAAATATTAGATCTACTGGCAAATCATTTGCTTGGCTAACGCACTGTAAGCCATTTTAAGGCGTTATTTATTAAAACTTGCATGATGGTGAGTAAATTTAAAAATAACGCAATACAGAGAAATTTAAACAGTGTTTAAACAGGGTTGTGCTCATCATTTCAATGGCGATTCTCATCTGTTGCCATGTTGACTAGCAAATTGACAGCAAATTGCTGGTAGTTGCTTGGGCGATCATTTATATTTTGACCAGCCGAGATACCCAAATCTGAGTAAGTGAACCAAGCTCAATTTCTCGGGAAATACCTCATACCCAACTCCCTTAACTCCTTTTCAATAATGAACGCACGTTTTCTTGATTTGCGTTCACTATGCACAACAGCACTCTCACATTATCCCTTGGCCTAGCCGCACTGTGTGCGTCGTCAGCTGTCGACTTGGGTTTAGCAGCCTGTCGATTTGATGCAGAAATCGACGAGCAAGGTGTCAGCCCTCGCGTGATGCTAATGCCAGACGGTGCATTTAAATCAGGCGATGGCCGCCCAGATGATGTTGAAGTTGGCCACTGGTTGCTGGATGCGCAAGCTGCCAGCATGTTAAAGGCCAATGCTCAGCTGCGCAGCAATGACTTTCATTTTGATTATGAACACCAAACGCTACTTGCCGAAGAAAATGGCAAAGAAGCGCCAGCCAGTGGCTGGTTCTCTCCTGAGGATTTGGAATATGTACCAGGTGAAGGGTTATTTGCTCTCAACGTTCGTTGGACTCCCAAGGCGCGTGAATACCTGAAAAACGAAGAATACCGATACGTCAGCCCTGTTTTTCACTATGACAAACAGACAGGGCGTCCAGTCAAATTACGCCACTTTGCGCTAACCAACGACCCTGCGTTGGACGGCATGGACAAAGTGGCAGTTCTTAAAAGTTCAACAAACCCACAACGTGGAGAATCTCCCATGAATGAAGCAATTAAATTGCTGCAGCTATTGGGTGTGCAAGTTGATGGCGACTCTGTCACCGACGAACACTACCAAAGCGCGCACACAGCGCTGACAGCATTGAAGGCAAAAGCTGACAAAGTTGACAGCCTTGGTACGCAACTCAGTGACGCCAATCAGCAAGTAGCAGCGCTTAAAGCGCAGAAGCCAAGTGATGGTGGTGTCGATTTATCAAAATTTGTGCCTGTTGCCACCTATAACGGTGCACTTGAACAAATTGCTGTACTGAAAAGCGAAGGCGACTCTTTATCGGTTGAGCAAGAAATTGCCAAGGCTAAACAAGATGGTCGCGTCATCGCCAGCGAAGAAGAGTACCTCACGGATTTAGGCAAACAGCAAGGTGTTGCTGCACTTCGTTCAGTACTGGCTGCGCGCTCACCCCTTGCTGCGTTAACTACTCAGCAAACTAAACCACAAGATCCAAACCAGGGCACAGCCGCATTGTCGGTTGAAGATGCGTACGCTGCAGACCAATTAGGTATCAGTCATGCAGAATTTGCCAAAGCTAAGGAGCAAAACTAATGGCGTTAGTTACCCCAGCACTTTTAACCTCGCTGATGACGGGCTTTAAACAAAACTTTGAAGCAGGTAAGTCAGAAGCAAAACCACAGTTCAGCAAAATTGCTACGGTGATTAAATCGACGACTAAGTCGAACACCTACGGCTGGCTTGGCAAGTTCCCTTCACTAAAACAGTGGGTAGGGGATAGAACAATCCAAAGCATGCAAGCGCATGCGTACACCATCACCAATGAAGATTACGAGTCAACGGTCGGCGTTGATAAGAACGACATTGAAGATGATAACTTAGGGATCTACTCACCTGTTTTCACTGAAATGGGGCGTGCTGCGGAAATACACCCGGACGAAATGTGCTTCCCTCTGCTATCGGCAGGTTTTACGACCTTGTGTTATGACGGTCAAAACTTTTTCGATACGGACCACCCAGTAGCGGCTAATGCAGATGGATCAGGTGCAACAGAGTCTGTGGCTAACATGGTGGACGAAACGGGTAGCGGTTACACAGGTGCGCCGTGGTTCTTACTCGACACATCAAAAGCACTGAAGCCCATCATTTTCCAAGAGCGCAAAAAGCCGCAGCTTGTTGCGATGACGAAAAATGATGATGAAGCGGTGTTTATGAGTAAGCAATTCCGCTATGGCGTGGATTGCCGAGACGCAGCTGGCTTTGGCTTCTGGCAACTCGCTTTTGGTAACAAGCGTGAGCTAACAGCAGACAACCTCTGGGATGCAATCGAAAAAATGCGTGCTTTCAAAGCAGATGGTGGTCGCAAGTTGGGTGTTCGTCCAACCTTGCTGGTGGTGCCTGCATCACTGGAGAAAACAGCGACGCGCTTATTGGAGCGTGAACTTGATGCAAATAGCTCGAATGAACTGAAAGGTCGCGTTGAGTTATTGGTTGCAGATTACCTGTAATGCATTTTAACGCAGTGATAGTGAGGGTGCTGAGGCACGCTCACTAACTCCCAACTTATTGGAGAACCTATGTTATGGCCAAAAAATTCGTTCTTAGCGCAATTGCGTCAGTCATGGTTACGAGCACGCAACCTGATGGCTACCGTCGTGCAGGTTTCGCTCTTAAGCAAGGTCAGAATGATCTGCCAGTGGACCAGCTTACAGAAAAAAGCCTACTTCAACTTGATGAAGATCCACGCCTTGCGGTGGAAGTGGTATCGAACGGTGAAAATCCCGACGGGGAATCAAACGTGGACACTGGAAGTTTGGGTCCGGCTCTGACCGATATCAAGGCGGTTGATATAGAGCCAGCGCCTGAAGAACTCGCTCCTTTAGTGGCGCTGTTGATTGATGGCAATTTCACTGACAAGCCAACGTGCAAAGACTTGACCTATGAAACACAAGGTAAAGAGGAAGGCAGTACGGTGAAAATAACGCCGAGTGCAGCAGAGCGTGACGCAGCATGGGATTGGCTGCAAACCCAGCTACGCACTGAGTCGGAGTAAGTTATGTATTGCACCAAGCAAGCGTTAATTGACCGTTTCGGTGAAAGTGAGCTGACTGACTTAACAGACCGCCAGCTCCAGGGCGCTATTGATGATGCGGTGCTTGATCAGGCTATTGCTGATGCTCAAGCAACGATTGATGGCTACCTTGGTGGTCGTTACCAACTGCCACTGACAACCGTGCCACCGATTATCACTTCGCTTGCGTGCAATATCGCACGATTCAATCTCTACGACGAGCAGGCTCCCGACCAAGTTAATAAGCGTTATGACGATGCGATTGGCTATTTAAAAAGCGTTCGGGATGGCAAAACTAGCCTGGGCATATCAGATACCGGCGATAAAGCACAAAGTGCAGATTTGGCCGTGATTGAAAGTGCGGGCAGTGTTTTCGCAAGAGATACAAGCAAAGGGTTCATCTGATGGAAACACTGATTGAAGACCGTTTAAATGCCCTTCAAACAGACGGTAAACGTGTTTTTCATCAGGTGAAAGGAGCGTTGGCGTTTGCGGCAATAAAGAACCAATCGGTGCCTGCTTCAACCTGTGCTTATGTGTTGCCGTTGGGGAGTGAGCCGATGAAGAGCATGTCATCAAGTAACGGCCAGTTCGGAATGCGCAAAGAGTCTTTTGCTGTGGTTCTCGGGGTGCAAAGTCGAAATGACCCAACAGGTGAAAAGGGCAATCAACTCATTAAGCAGCTGCGTGAAATTACCCACTCCTCACTGCAAGGCTGGTTGCCTCCAGGGCAATCAACTGCTTTTAGAAGAGGGCAAGACAAGCTGTTAGCGCTGGCAGACAACGGTCTGTGGTGGATAAATTTTTACTCAATCGAAACCTTTGAAGAGGTGACATATGGCTAAACCCAAATTACAACACAACCCACACCATGGTGGTGTTACTTATCGTCTGCCAGATGGTAAGCGAGTAAACAAAGCCGAATTTGACGCTTTTAAAGCATCGCAAAACAAACAGGCCAACACGGCCAAAACTGAGAAGGAGTAACGCATTATGATGCGCGACTTAAACGAATTTGTGCTGGCAGGTATCAATGCGGGAGCTTATGGCAGTGGTCAGGCGTTGGATGCAGCCGCTGCTGTGCCAGTGTATGACATCGACTACAACCCAGAAATTAAGACCGAGGCAATCCAAGAAGCACTCGGTTATGCGGGTGGCAACTTAGAGCAGTCAATTGAAGTGTACCAGGCCATCAAGTTTAAAACCCTTGTTCGCCCTGCAGGCGATGGCAATGTTGATGTGCCAACGATTAACGATGTGCTTTGGCGCTTGTGTGGCTCGGCGGTCACAGTGACAGCAGCGCAAGATGTGGTGTACAGCCTGGTCGATGAAAATTTCGAGCACGGTGATATTTACTACTACGTGGGTGAGGTGCTGCACAAGCTCAGTGGTGTACGTGGTGAGTTCACGTTCGTGCACAACATCGGTGCCCTACCTTACTGTGAATTCACGTTTTATGGCTTGGATGAAGCCGTATCTGAAGCCAGCGCTCCAGCGGTGGATTGGTCGGCACTTACAACGCCAGTACCCACAACAGCGGCTACCGTCAGCGCTTGTACGCTATTGGGTCAAGCGGTGGATTACACCACCCTCACGATTACGCCAGGGAACAAGTTTAGTTACTTGCATGTGTCGGGCAACGAATCAATCGAGTTTGAGACCCGAGAAGGCATGATTGATATCAAAGTCGCTGAGCCCAAACCCAGTGTGTACAACTTTTGGGAAGCGGTTAAGAAAGGCACTGAAGGCCCGTTTGCGTTTCAGCGCGGTACGGATGTGGATGATGCAGGCAAAATCTTTGCCACTGACATTCCGAACGTGCAGCTCAACGGTGTGAGCCGCTCCAAAGATGCAGGTCGCTTGTTCTTGAGCCTCAAAGCCAAAATCAGGCCAACGGCACGCAACAACGACTTAACCTGGACGACGCGCTAAACGTCGTTCTCACCCTCAATTTAATACAAACAAACGTTTAAAAGGAAAATAGCATGGCCCTTTATTTAAGCACGAATATCGCGTCTGATGAGCGCCGCTCTTGGCAAACCATCAAGTTCTCATACCCTGCTGAAACAGGCTTCAAAAAAGGCGAGTTTAAAGCGCAGTTTATCGTGCCTGACTCGGACGCGCTCAAAGATGAGATGGAAGAAAAGACCATTCGTGAAGTGCTCGATACCTACTTTGTTGACGCCAAGGACATTCGGGCTACACCAGGTGATCAAGACGACATTGATTTTTCCGATGAGGTTAAAGAACAAATTTTAAAAACAACGTACCTACAAACAGCATTGTGGGAGCAGTTTATGCGCACTGTGCAAGGGGGCGCTAAAGCAAAAAACTAGAAGACGCCACCCGCCACTGGGCGCGAGAGTTTATGGGTGAGTCAACCGCAGTGACAGACGCTAAGTTACAAGCACTGCTGAACAAAATGGCTCGCCTAGGCGCTCCACTTGAGTCTATTGAGCAAGTAGAGCGTCGCATCGAGGAAGAAAAGAAGAACAACAAGGACTGCATTGTTTGGCCTGAGAACCGTTTAGCTGTAACCGCGTTCCTGGCTTGTGCAACTCAATGGGACCGTGCTGCCATGGATGGCACTTTTCTCGCCCTAAGATGGGAGGCGGTGAATACGGTGATGGCGCGCCACCCAGAAGTTAAGGCGCTACCTGAACCTGAATTCGACGAAGTATTTTGGCAAATCACCGCAATGGAGCGTTATGCCCTAAGCGAGTTTGCCGCGATTAAAGAGGAGCGCAAAGCGCGTGAGTGATCCACTGGTACTGAGTTTGCTGTTTAATGCTGACAACAAGCAGCTCGTTAGTAAGTCGCGTGAAAGCAGTGCTGAAGTAAAGCGCTTTGCTGCATCAGCAAATGATGCCGGGCGTAAAACCGACGAACTTGGCGCAGCTGTTCGGGACACCAGTGGGCGTTTACGCGATGCCAAAGGTCGATTTATAGCGACAGGTAAAGGTGTTCAAGACTTTGATAGCAATGTGACCAGTGCATCCGCTTCTCTGGGGGTGTTTACTGGTCTGCTCGCCACCCTGGGTATTGGCACCGCCGCCAGTGAAATGTACCAGGGCATTGATGCCATGCAGGGTTATCGCGCTCAATTGAAAACGATTACGGGTGACATTCCCGCTGCGACAGCCGAGTTGCGGCGCCTTATCGAATTTGCCAAAACCACGCCTTACACGTTAGAGCAGTCTGTTGAAGGCTTTGCTAAGTTGACGAACTTGGGACTTGTTCCAAGCGAGCGAGCCTTGCGTAGTTACGGTAATACTGCAGCTGCGATGAATAAAGATCTAATGCAAATGGTTGAAGCGGTAGCAGATGCCAGTGTGGGCGAGTTCGAGCGTTTAAAAGAATTTGGTATTAAAGCCAGTCAGTCTGCAAACACCGTTTCATTCACGTTCAAAGGCACTACAACCACTATTAAAAAAGACGCCCAATCAATACAGGAGTACTTGCTCAATATCGGTGAAACAGACTTTGCGGGTGCAATGACAGACCAAATGAGTCGATTGTCTGCAAAATCTTCCAACCTTGGCATGAGTTTTACGCAGTTGTGGGACACTGCCGGGAATATGGGGGCCGCAGATGCAATTGGCGGTGCTATAGATGGTATGGCCACAGGCGTCGATGCCTTAGCGGCGAACTTACCTGAAGTCGTTGCCCTACTTGAGACCATGGGCATTATCGTGGGTACGGGCACAGCGCTTTACCTGGCACCGCTTATCTTCACCAAAATGAAAGCGCGAGCGCTTGGAGCAGCAACGGCCATTGGCGCATTGAACACCCAACTATCAATGACACAGAAGTCCCTCGCACTCATTGGTGCTGCGGTGACTGGGTATCAAATTGGTGATTACCTGCAAGAGCAGTTTCTCACCGCTCGCTTAGCGGGTCTGGCCTTTGTTAGTGGTATGCTTAAAGGGTGGGAAGCCCTCAAATACGGCTTTGAAGTTGCCACCACATCTATTTCGCATGTATGGGATAGCATGCTCAATGGCATGCGCGAGCGCTATGCGACGCTGCTCGGTTTTATCGGCACGGCTGCAGATAAAATTGGTGCTGACGAACTCGCCGCTAAAATCCAAGCTTGGGAAAGTGCCACCCGCGACAACATCACATCGCAAGACGACTTACAAACAAAACTCGCATCCCTGTCCAGCGAGTATGAAAACGCCAAAGACCAAATTGACGAAGTGATGTTTGGCTTGTGGCAATCTGCAGAAGCTGAATTTGCTGCAGCAGAAGCCACAGAGCAAAAGACGACAGCAACACAAGAACAAACAGACGTACTTACACAAAACAAAGCGGCGACTGATGCAATTGTCGACGTTAACGAAGAATACATTAAGCAACTTACCCAAGAGCTTGCACTGGGCAAAGTGTCTAAGAAAGAGCGCGCTGTCCTTCTCAACCTTAAAAAGCTCGATGCGGACGCAACTGAAGCCCAGAAAAAACAGGTGCGCGAACTCACCGAAGCGCTGTACGAGCAACAGAACGCCAGCAAGTCAGTCTCAACCGATAAGCTAGTCGAACAAGCCAATGATTTTGGCAAAGCCTGGTCAAACGCCGGCAATGCCATCACCGAGGCCTTTGGCTCAGTGGCTGACCAAATCAATGCCCTGACAGACAGTGAAACCCGTTACTTTGAACTGACCACAGCACTGGCTGATAAGAAAATCGAGGTTGAAAAAGACGCAAACCTCACAGCCGGTGAGCGCGAACGCCAACTTGCGGATTTAACTGATGCTGAAATCAACCTGGCTGATCAACGTTTGCAAGCGAATATGGGGAGCTATGCTGGGATGGCCCGCGCTGCTGGTCAGTTCTTTGATGAACAATCCTCTGCCCGTGAAAAACTCCACAAAATAGAAACGGCCTTTGCGATTATCGAAACGGCCCTAGCATTGAAAAAAGCAGCGGCTAATGCACTTAATGCAATAGCAACTCAAGGCCAAGGCGACCCGTATACCGCCTTTGGCCGCATTGCGGCGATGGCGGCACTGATGGCGGGCCTTGGTTTATTCAGTGGCTCTGTGTCAGGCTCAGCGCCACCGAGCAGTGCGGTACGCCAAGAAACGCAAGGCACTGGCACGGTGTTGGGTGATGCCTCTGCTAAGAGCGAAAGCATCCTCAACACGTTTGAGCGTATCGAAGATTTGGAGCTTGACCAATACGCAGAGCTGCGCGATATCAACCGCAGCATTAAAGACCTTAACAGCGCCATCATTTCCATGGCCACCCGCCTGGCTGGAAGTTATGGCCGTTTTGATGAGAATACGTTTGGAGGTGATTTAGGCTCAGTGTCTCATCTGGATACTGGGGGGTTATTTGAAAAGTTAGGCTCATCACTGGGCGGCTTTTTAGGCGATCCTCTAGGTGAGCTGCTCGACGGTATCATTGGCTCATTCAGCAAAACGAAAAAATCGTTGGAAGACTCGGGTATCAAATTTATCAGCCAGAGCATGCAGACCATCCTCGAGACGGGCATGCTCAAAGCAGTGGCCTATTTTGATATCAAGACCAAGAAATCGTCATGGTGGGGGCTGTCGAGTAAAACCAGCTATGACACAGAATATGAAGATATTGATGCATCCCTGCAGCGTGAGTTTGCACTGATATTTACCAGCATTGGCGACAGTTTGACTGGTGCGCTCGATGTGCTCGGTATTGAGGCAACACAATCCTTAGAGAGCTTTGTGCTCAGCATGAGCAATATCAGTCTCAAAGATTTAAGTGGTGAAGAACTGCAAGCCGAGCTCGAGGCCGTTTTCAGTGCACAGGCTGACAAGATGGCGCAGTGGATCACATCCAGCGTCTCAACCGCCATTGAGAATTCAGGACCACAATGGGGTGGCGAAGGCCCGTTTTTGCATGAGTCTGACGGATATGAAGTGACTCGTCAGGCTATGGGCGATTCATGGCTGACTGACTTTCAAAAAATGGGTGAAGGGCTTTATGACACACTCATGCGTTTAGCCCAAGAGCAAGCCGTCTTTAACTCGGTCCTAGAGATGACAGGCCAAGCATTGGGTGAGCTTGTGGGCGTTGATATGATTGGTGCCACTCAAAGCATTATTGAGTTGGCCGGTGGGATTGAAGCGCTCAATGATGCTGCAAACACCTTTTTCAACGAGTTCTTAAGTGACGATCAGCAGTTTGATTTTATTGCTGACAAAGTCGCGGCGCAGTTTGAGTCGTTAGACTTAGCATTGCCAGATAGCCGAGATGGCTTTGTTGAGCTTCTTGAATCATTGGATCTGACCACCGAGTCAGGCCAACAAATGTACTCAGCGCTGATGGCGTTATTGCCATTGCTTGACCAATACTATGATGCCCTTGAGGACCAGGCCGACGCGGCGGATAAAGCCGCTGAAAAAGAGAAAAAACTGGCCGAAGCGCGCACCGGCTTTAATGATGACCTTACCAAAGAGCTTGAGCGTATGGATATGACCGCGCTCGAAAAAAGCCTGGATGATATTCGCACCTGGTACGACGCAGCCAAAGCAGAAGCGGAAGAATTGGGCGCTGATACGGCCCTACTTGATAAGTTGTTTGATAAAAAAGCCCAAGCGTTGGCTGAGCAAAGTATTCAAGATGCTATGGCGCAAGCCGATGCTGAATTAGCAAGCATTAAATCACAATACGAAGAATCAGTTGCGCATGAACGCGAGCTTTATGCCCAGCGCGTTGCATCAGTCCGCGACTTCTCTTCTGCATTGCGTGAGAGCATGGCTGAGCTGAATGTCGCTCTGGGCAATATGACACAGCTCGATTTTCTTAAATCCAAAGAGCAGGATGCGCGCACCGCGTTAAATCAGGCACAGGGTGTTGATGAGCAGTTGGCCGCATTAGAGCAGCTTCACGGCGCGATTATGGCGCGATACAGTGAAGAGTCCGCCGCGAATACACAGATGCTGAATGATGCACTGGCCCGCCGCGATAAAGTACAGGCCTCGCTTGATGCTATTCCAGAAAAGCTTGCCAGCGATATCAGCGCCTTGAAGCGCGAGTTTGAGCAGCTAAGTACCTCAGCACAGCGTGTCAGCTCTGGGCTTAGCAAAAGCATCCTGTCAATTGAAACGACGAAACCGGACTTCGACCCTGTCGCCTTTTACACGCGCCAGGCCACACAGGCCTATGCTGATCTTACCTCAGAAGTCACGCAAGACGAGCTAGATCGAATCACTCGAGTGAAATCGGCCGTGCTTGAACGTTACAACGCTGAGCGAGCAGTCATTGATGAGCAAATTAAAGCGCTAGAGCAGTCACAAAGTGCTCTACAAACCAATCTGCGCGACATTAACAGTGAATTTGAGTCAGCCACCGCCTCTGTGAGAAGTGAGTTTGAATCACTCATTAGCAGCATCGAGCGTGTTGCCAGCTCAACACGCAGCACAATGGCTGCTATACGGGCAGATATGCCGGGTTACAACCCGGTTGAAGCCCTCAACACTGATATTGAGCGTCTCTATACGCAGCTGAGTAATACCGATGATGTTCAGTCGCAGCTTGTGTTGCTCGATGATCTGCAAGCGGCCATTTCCCAGCGCTACGATGCCGAGCTGGCTGCGGTGAATGACACAGCCGATGCGGCTCAGTCTCGTTACGAGCTAGAGCTTGACAGCTATCAGCAGCTTAAAGATGCGTCTGAACAATTAGCGGACGCGGCAGAGGCATTGCGTGTAGGTCCGCTCAGTGCACTCACGTCCAAAGAGCAGTATGTGGCCGCTCAAGATCAGTTTGAGCGCTTGGTTGAGCGCGCCCGCGCCGGTGACGCCGACGCAATGGCACAAATAGACTCTGCAGGGTCGAAGTTTTTAGAGCTCGCGCAGCAGTACGAACCCGGCGATTACAGTAGCGCATTTAATAATGTATTGAGTGTTTATGATGAGCTCGCTGCCCTTGAGCTGAGCGAGCCTACAGCGCCCCCACCTCATGCAATCACTGAACAACTAGATGCTAAAAAGGTGGCGCTGGCGAATAGCACGTTAAATGAGTTAAGCGCGCTGGCTACGCTAACCGATAGCCTCGCTCAAGACGCGACAGAGAGCATGCACTATGAGTTGCGAGTGCTACGCGCTCAATTTAGTCAAGACTCGCGCCGCATCGAGCGTGAGCTAACGCAAGCTGCGCAGGCCATTACCGACTTGCAGGCTGAGCAATTAATACTGGCAGACTCAACCACTGATGAGCTCAAGTCTTTACAGTCGTTGGCATCTGCCATTAGTGCTCAGTCTCAGGCTGAGCTATCACGTCAAACCGATGCGCTGCGCCAGTCATACGCAAGCGAAGCAGCCCAACTTGAGTCGGCACTCAGCGCAGCCAATGACGAAGTCACCGCATTGCAGGCAACGCAAACACAACTGCAGTCGCAAACGCTCGCACAGCTTCAAGAGCTTGCAGCCCAGGCCTCGCAATTGGAAAGCGAGTCGTTGCGCCAGCAAAACGAAGCTATTGAGTCACTTAAAGAGCAATATGCAAGTGAGCAGGCTGCTGTCCGGGAAACATTGGAAGAGGAAATAGCCACCATTCGCACGCTTTTGCCAGAGCACACACAAGCATTCTTGGACTCCATGGAGCAAGAACTTGATGTGCTTATCGGCATTAAAGCCGCAATTGAAAACACCCCTCCCCCACAAAGTGATCCATCGACTAGACCCGATGTTGTTGGCCGTCCAGTGGATTGGGGAGTTGTTCTTCCGATACCTGGCGGGGAACTGATCCCCAAGCCGCCAGTGTATGAAACGCCTCCTATCGTTGTTCAGCCGACACCGGAGCTTAGAGCGGTTAAAGATGAGCTCGTTTCGCTCAACCGCACCAACCAACAAATGGAGCGGCGCATGCAGAACCAGGAGCGCATGCATAAAGCGGAGCTTCAAGCGATGAGGGAGCAAAACATGGAACTAGCGAAAATTGTACGCAGTTCACAATCGACAGAGCGCGAAGTGAAACGTGCTAATAGCGCCCACAAACGACAGGCCCAGGCATGAATGATATTAACCAATGGCTAGCCGATCCTAGGCATCATCGATGCATCCTTGTTGAGCTGCAGTATCGAGATGAAGGAGAGATAAAAACCGCCCATGTTGCAAACACGCCATTTAGAAGTGGCGCAAGTGACAGCCCTGCGCACATGCCCTATGACGATGTGATTGCCGGTGGGCTCGAAATAGCCAGAAGCATGAGTGAGGTCTTTTCAGGACGCAGCAGCACACAGTTAAGCAGCTTAGAGCTGTATTTGAACGACGATACACGCCGATTTAAAGAGGTCAATGCGTTGCCTGTGACCATTTATATGGGCGACCCTACCTGGGCAAAGTCAGATTTTGTTACTGTTTTTACGGGTATCTGCGAAGATGTCACGTTCAGCTCGTCACGCGTCTCTATCAGCTTTGCTGAAAAGGCAACATCGCTGGATATTCCCGTACTATCGGAGCATTTTACCAATGGGCCAAGCAAAGGCAGACCTAAGCCCTTAGCCTTGGGGGAATGCTTCAATGTGACCCCTGTGCTCATCGATGCTGTCAACCACGTTTATCAGTTCAATTCGACGCCGAGCCAAGCGGTTACAGCTGTGCGGTTCAATGGCGATGAGGTCAGCAGCAGTGATTATTCAGTTGACCTTAGTGCCAGCACCATTACCTTTTCAGTGCAGCCCATTGGCTCAGTCACGGCCGATGTGAAAGGGGTAGTCGATGGCCACTACTTAGCAACGGCGGCAGACTTTATCAGCTACCTGCTCGGCCTTCGAGGGGAAAGTGTTTTACTAGGCTCTCTAGCAAGCTATACGTTAGGCCTTTACATCACTGATGCTGAAATGACGTACTCACAGGCGCTGGATGAGGTAGCCAAATCCATTGGTGCCTATTGGTATTTTAACCGCCTTGGCCAGTTTACCTGTGCATCATTTCGGGGGTTCAGTGGTGCGCCCGTCGATGTACTTCGGGATGATCAGAATATCTATGACTCAAGAGCCCCGCGCGCTCGGTTGAATGCGGTTCAACGCCTATCCTTGAGCTATGGCCGCAATTACACAGAGCTGAGTAATATCGCCGCGTCTGTACTCGATACCAATGCGGAGCTCGCGCAGCGTTTGCAGCTTAAGGCGCGTTTAGCCACTGGTGAGAACACAAACCAGGGGGATAGACTGACCGTCGATACGCTTATTGCGCACGAAAGCGATGCGAACACGGAGTTAGCTCGTCGGTTGGCACTAAAAACCCAAGCCCATTATATCTACGAGACAGAACAATTTGCTGCGCCCTTCTCTTGGATACTGGGTGATGAGGTTGCATTGGAAACACCAGGTATAAATGGCAATGCGGCGGTGATCACACACTTAACCGAAAGTCTCCTAACCAGCCGAACTATCGTGGAATTTTGGCAATGAACAAGAAACTAAGAATGTTAATCTTAAACGAGGCTGACAATGCCGAGCTTAGCCTGGCTAATGGTGTGGAGCTCGCGACGTTGCCACTGAGCAACTTGCAGCGATACAGCAATAGTCACAGCTTTCGCAGTACTACGTTGTCCAATCTCGTTATTGCTGGGAACTTAGCGGATATTCAATTGCTGACGGCATTAGTCCTTTGGCGCCATAATTTATCCAATGCTGCGACGTGGAAGTTAGAGCTGTTCGACGGTCCTCACCAAAGCGGTGAACGCCTCTATGACAGTGGCAACATCAATGTCATCCCTCAAATTACGCTCAATGAATGGAACTGGCAAACGCAACCTATTATTGCTTCATCAATGGATAGTTGGTCGACGCGCTTTACTCAGCATTGGCTCAAAGAAGCGCTCTTTGCGAAGTCCTTTCGGATCACCATCGATGACCCAACCAATCCCGATGGTTTTATCGATATTACACGCCTTTACTGTGGCCATCACTTCGAGCCTACCTTCAATTTTTCGTATGGTCATGAGTTGGGTTTCGGCACTCATGCTAGCAGTGAGCGCACAGACGCGGGCTCTATATTTTCACAGGCACTGCCCACCTGGCGCGTAGCCCAATTTGAGCTGAGCTACATCGATGAGCAAGACCGCCCCCGATTAATGAATGCACTGCGTCATGTGGGCCTTCACCGAGACTGGTTTATATCTATGTTCCCAGGCGAAGGAGGCCAAAAAGAAAGTGAGTATGCTTTTGCTTGTAAACTCACCGAGCTACCGCCTGCGACCGCCAGTCACTTCAACCGCTATCAAATGAACTTTAATGTAGAGGAATGCTGATTATGGCATTAGATAAACTGCCCGTCCCGACCGAGCAACTAGAAGCAAATGACCAAGGCGCGACGTTCCTGGCAAAAATGACCGCGATATTCACCGCCACAAAAAATGCCACTATCGCCTATAACCGACAGATAGACTCGCACCAGCTCGCGACAAGTGAAGCCGACCGCGCTCGAGAAGAAGCAGACCGCGCAGCGCTTATTGTATTAGACCCTTTGTTACAAGTCCGCAAATTACTTATGGATGATCCGCTTTGTCGACTGTTTACCAAAAGTGCTTTGTCTCCGGTGATGGCAGGCAATTTAACTGTGTCGAGAGCCACGCCCGCGAGCTTTATTGATACCTACGGCGGCGTAAAACAAGCACCTATCGACCAGCCCCGTCTTGAGCGCAACGGTTATTTATTTGAAGCTCAAAGCACCAACCTTCTTTTACACTCAGAGGACTTAGCTGCAGCCGCATGGGTTACAAGCCCACAGTTTACTGTCAACACAGATAGCGAAACGGCACCTGATGGCACCCTCTCAGCAGATGCAATCATTCCTTCGGATGGATTTGATTCTTACAACTCAGGTATCTGCAGCCAAACGGCCACGACAACACCCAACGCTACGGTCACATTGAGCGCTTTCATCAGGCCTGTAGGCAATGTCGCCGCTGTAAGGCTCCAGCCTTATAGCAGTTCTTCAGGAAATAATGCGAGCCTTACGGTAAGGTTAAGCGATGGCGCTATCATTGGCGAAGCTGTTGCGAAAGGAACGTTTAGTAACGCATCAGCCACGGTACAGAAGGTCCGACATAACTATCTGCGTATTTCTCTGACTTTTACCAGCGGTGCTTCGAATTCAATTACCTGTCGTTGGTTCCCATATAACGATGACCTTACCCCCTTTATTGGCGACGGGAGTTCTGGCCTCGCTATTTGGGGAGCGCAATTGGAAGAGCTGCCATTCCCATCTAGCTACATTGCTACCAATACGAATCCTGTAGCTCGGTTGAGCGATGAAATCAAGCTCCCCGCAGAGGGCAATATCCCGTGTGAAAGTGCGGGCCAAAGCGTTGTTGTTAATATAGATAAAAAGCACTTTATTGAAGGCGCTGAGGTTGTTTGGTCGGCGGGCACCATCGACGATGACTATCGATTGTATTTCGTTACCATCGCCGGTCAAACAGTGTTGAGATTCGAAGCTAATCGAGTGGAAATCGCCGAGCGTGCCAGCTATGACTTGCCTACACAGAGCCTTAGCGCAACAGTCGTTGTCACGTTCAATGGCTCACATGCCACGATGTTTGTGAACGGTGAGCTGGCAGACTCTTTTACAACGGGCAAAACGGCCCTCGATATTCTCACTGAGCCAGTTTATATAGGAAGCCAAGGGGGGACAGGGTTCATTGCACAGCAGATGCATATCTCAGATTTTCGGATTTACGATTTCGCTCTCAACGCTGATGAAGTGAAATTCTTATCAGGAGTCAGACCATGAAAGACTATCTAATCTACATTGGTGACTATGCCAATGCTGAGCACCCTAGCGCCCAAGTTATTAAAAAAGGCAATGCTGCAGTGTATGTCATACGCTCACTGTATCACCCGCCCCAGCTTTCCAGTGGCCACCAACTCATTGGTTATGACCACCTAGATAACCGTGACTACGAATTTATTAATGATGGCATGGCCCTTTTGGAATCAGTGTACAGTCGAGAGCCACAGACCATCACCGACGATGAAGGTAATGAGCAAGTCATCACGCCCCCTTTAAAGCCATACTCTATGGGACCACTAGATACGCAATCACTCGCGACGGTGGCCTCTAAGCGTAAAATGGATGGGATGACTTATGCAGGTAAGAGTGTGAGCCTGACTGAGTCCAACCAAAATGGTATCGCAGCAGTGCTTAAAGCGTGCGAACTGGCGCAAAAGCATGGCGCAAACATTACTCCATTTAACTTTAAAGCTGATTCAAAGAATGGTGAGAGTGTCATCACATTTGAGAGTACTGCAGAGTTTGAAATGTTCGCGTTGTTGTTCTTACAAGCCCGCCAGGCATTCTTTAGTAGGTGACGCTATGGAAGATAAAATGAAGAAAAAGAAACCCTATTTAAAACGCCTTGGATTAGTGTTTGATCAGGGGTTAAACGTACTTTTACTCAACGGCCACGAAGACCACACAATTAGCGGTAGAGTTGGTTACAAAGCCCACACTACCAAGCTAAAGCGATGGTTAATTGCTGAGATGGTAATAAACGCAATCTTCTTTTGGGATGATGACCACTGCTACAACTCCATTGAATGGGACAGAGCGAGTTACTATTAGCGCATTGATCATTAGCCAGAACACACCTATGCTGGCTAGTGATATTTAAAAGGAGTTAAATATGAATTCAGCACACACCAAAACACCAATTTTGCAACGCCACTTCTCAATCGGCCACTTGTTTATTCTTATAGTCATTGTATATGGCGCATATGCGTTTTTTGCGCATGATGAACCGATTCAAGATGACTTGTCCGCGACCAAAAAAGCACAACAACAAGTGCTTTTAGAGCACTTCACCAGTTCAAAAGAGCCAACCGTTAAAGATGCTATATGGGCATCTGACGGCGTATTTAAGGTTGGGGTGATTGATGATGGAACTAATCGAGATGGTTATGCGAAATATGTATGCCAAGTTATTACGGACTTAGGCTACGTTAATGCATCTCTGACAGTGCAAGTTATCGACATAGCCCAACTTAAATACAAGCAGCAATGGATTCAGCTTGGTGCAAGCCGTTGTCAGTAGACATGCCCATTCACTCATCGTCCAGCTTGTTCTTGATGAAATGAAACTTTAGAGCATCCCCTAAAGTTTACAAATCAAAAATGACGTTTGAATACTGTTTAAATATACAGTAAATTGGCTTTTCTCAGGTCGTGAGGTGAAGCAATGCCGATGGAAGTGGGTCTTTATATATACATGATAGTGTTAGCTTATTTTACAGTTGCAGTTCTATTGAAGTTAGGTGTAGGGCTATTAAATGCGCTTGGTTGCTTCTGTATATACTTAGGTGAGACTTTAAGACGAATAGGTAATGATACCTATGCAGATGATAAAGCTAGCCTCGAGAGGGCGTTACAGGAACTGACAATTACTGCAGACGAAACAAAAAGGGATTTTTCTGCGGCCATAGAATTACTAAAAAATAAAATAAACGAGTAGGTTGTGTTTAACAATCGTTTAAGCACTGTTTGAAAAGTCGATTCGAGTATCTTTTATTCACCCCACGAGCCCAAAACCGTTATCATTCTTAGTGACGCCGCAAGTGTGTTCGTCGCCTCGGTTATCACTATTGGCGGTGGCCGGTATCATTTATGCTGCGCGGCTACAGTAACTTATACTTTCATGACTCATAGCGCAAACAACCCGAAGATGAACGTAAACTCAGTAAAAAACGAGCAAATTAGCTTAACCCCTTATAATTAAAGGGGTGGCGTAACTTATCCACGAAATCTGTGGATAAGTCTGTTTATGAATAGGGCAAGGGCAGTAGCTATCGGTATCGACAGAGAGCGAGTAAGAATGCAAGGGGAAAAGGATAAAAAATATTTTTATTTAAAATCAATGATTTGCTCTTATATTCTTTGGCGTTACTTAAAGAGCGTTTGTTATAATCTGAATTGACGATGTATTCATCTTACTGTGTAAAAAAAAGTCATTTCATCCCCAAAATGTATACATGCTGTAAATAATTTGTTTTTTACATGCTTTTGCACAAACAAGTCAGCCAAATTTAGAAAAAGATCATTTTTTATGCACCATTTAGGCGTAGCGAGGGATGCTTTGATGCTTTAGAATGGAGATTTGGAATTAGCAGCAATAAGCGTCGATATGGCTACAGCCGAAACTCATTCTTCTGATCATGCGCAACCCTCTCAGCTTCTTCATGCTGCCATTGTACCGACTTTAACGAAAATGACTGTGCCGATGATTTTTGGCATGATCTTTTTGATGATGTTTAACCTAGTTGATACATTTTTTATTAGTATGCTAGGTACACAACCTTTAGCGGCAATTAGCTTTACCTTCCCTGTGACATTCACCGTTATTAGCCTCGCTATTGGTCTAGGGATTGGGACCTCAGCGGTGATAGCTAAAGCATTGGGAGCGGGTGAGCATGCTCAAGCTCGCTTTGATGGCACGGTTGCGCTCATTGTTTCAGCGATACTTGTGCTCTTGCTATCGGTAGCAGGTTATCTCTTTAGCGAACCGTTGTTTAAGCTTCTAGGGGCCCAAGCACAGTTGCTACCCATCATCGACCAATATATGCATATTTGGTTTCTAGCCAGTGTGCTATTAGTCACACCCATGATTGGCAATGCTATTTTGCGCGCGAATGGCGATACTAAGACGCCTAGCCTGATCATGGGCGGCTCTGGACTTATCAATGCCATACTTGATCCTGTGTTGATTTTCGGCTGGGGCCCAATTCCGGCACTAGGTGTCCAAGGCGCGGCCATTGCCAGTGCGATTTCTTGGGTTGTTGGCGTTATTTTGGTGCTGCATATTCTCATTGTGCGTCGTAAACTACTGAGCAGTCAGTGCCGCAGTCAGAGTTTTTATGGGGCAACACGGAAGATTTTAAAAATAGGCTTTCCTGCGGCGGGTGCGAATATGCTAACGCCTCTAGCGATGGCCGTTATGACTGCTATCGTCGCTACCTTTGGTGCACCAGCGGTGGCTGCGTTCGGTGTCGGCAGCCGGATAGAGTCGATAGCGTCGTTGGTGGTGTTGGCGTTGTCAATGACACTACCGCCGTTTATCAGCCAAAACTTTGGAGCCGGGAAAATAGAGCGGGTGCGCGAGGCATACCAAAAGACCTTGCAGTTTGTCCTTATTTGGCAATTGCTCATCTACTTATTACTGTTAGCTGTGGGTCATTGGATAGCGCTTGCTTTTGCCAGTGAGAGCCAAGTGCGGGAGCTGATCAGCTTATTTATTTACATTTTACCGCTATCGTATGGCCTACAAGGCGTTATTATTTTAACTAACTCCTCGTTCAATGCCTTGCACAGGCCAATGAATGCACTCGTTTTGAGCGTAATTCGGTTGTTTGTCTTTTATGTGCCGATTGCCTATGTCGGCAGTTTAATCGCCGACTTAACCGGTTTATTTATTGGCGCGGCAATAGGTAATCTGTTTACTGCCGTCGTTGCGTACTTATGGTTCACACACGAGCTTAAACGCCACAGCCAACAATAAGGAGTCTTGTTAGTGAAAGATATGTTCGAATTGGTATCAGGTTACTCGCCAAGTGGCGACCAACCTAGTGCCATTGCCCAGTTGGTCGAAGGGTTAGAAGCGGGGCTGGCTCACCAAACTTTGCTCGGCGCGACAGGAACCGGCAAGACCTTTACTATGGCTAATATTATGGCAGAGCTTAATCGCCCGACTATTATCATGGCGCACAATAAAACGCTGGCGGCGCAGTTGTATGGCGAAATGAAAGAGTTCTTTCCCAATAATGCTGTGGAATATTTCGTCTCATACTACGACTACTACCAGCCAGAAGCCTATGTAGTTGCAAGCGACACCTTTATCGAAAAAGACGCCTCCATTAATGAGCATATTGAGCAAATGCGGTTGTCGGCCACCAAAGCCTTATTAGAGCGGCGCGATGTGGTGATTGTGGCTTCCGTTTCTGCCATTTACGGTCTTGGCGATCCTGATTCCTACATGAAAATGATGCTGCTATTGAAGGTCGGAGATACCATAGACCAACGTGATATGCTGCGGCGTTTAGCTGAGTTGCAATACACCCGTAATGATATGGATTTCAGCCGGGGCACCTATCGCGTGCGTGGCGAGGTGATTGATATTTTCCCCGCTGAGTCCGATGATATTGCCGTACGCGTCGAGATGTTTGATGATGAAATAGAGCGCTTAAGCTTATTTGATCCGCTCACCGGTCATGTGGAAAAAAACCTTGTGCGCGCCACCATCTACCCAAAAACACACTATGTTACACCCCGTGAGAAAATCTTAGCGGCTATTGAGAATATCAAAACCGAATTGAAAAGCCGCCGCCAACGCTTGCTTGATGACAACCGGCTGATTGAAGAGCAGCGTATTGCACAACGCACCCAGTACGATATTGAAATGATGCAAGAGCTTGGCTATTGCAGTGGCATTGAAAACTACAGCCGTTACTTGTCGGGTCGGGCGCCAGGCGAGCCACCGCCAACCTTACTGGACTATCTCCCGGATGATGCTTTGATGATCATCGATGAGTCTCACGTTACCGTGTCACAAGTGGGGGCTATGTATCGCGGCGACCGCTCGCGTAAAGAAAATCTTGTCGAGTATGGTTTTAGATTGCCCTCGGCAATGGACAATCGGCCGCTTAAGTTTGAAGAGTTTGAGGCCATTATGCCCCAGACTATCTATGTATCTGCCACCCCAGGGGATTATGAGCTAGACAAGTCCGCAGGCGAAGTTGCTGAACAGGTGATCCGTCCTACTGGCTTGGTCGACCCGCAAATAGAAGTGCGTCCCGTGGCCACTCAGGTGGACGATTTGCTCTCTGAAATATATAAACGTGTTGAAGTGAACGAGCGGGTTTTAGTGACCACCCTCACTAAGCGAATGGCGGAAGACCTCACTGATTATCTTAGCGATCATGATGTGAAGGTGCGCTATTTACACTCCGATATTGATACCGTAGAGCGCATGGAAATCATTCGCGATTTACGGGCAGGGGTATTTGATGTACTCGTTGGCATCAACCTGCTGCGAGAGGGATTAGACATGCCGGAAGTGTCATTGGTCGCTATTTTAGATGCTGATAAAGAAGGCTTTTTACGTTCAGCGCGCTCGCTTATTCAGACCATTGGCCGTGCGGCCCGCCATATTAACGGCCGTGCTATTTTATATGGTGATGTGGTCACTCGTTCAATGCGTCAAGCCATGGACGAAACCAACCGCCGTAGAGAAAAACAAATAGCCCATAACGAAGCGCATGGGATCACCCCGCAAGCGCTGAAAAAACGCATTACCGATGTGATGGATACCGGCGAAGAGGTACAAAACAAAGCGGCGCAGGCACGCCTTAAACCGGCATCGAAAAAGGCCGGCACGACAATGGATGCCAGTGAGATAGCCAAAGAAATTAGTCGCCTAGAAGCACAAATGCACGAATTTGCTCGTGATTTGGAATTTGAAAAAGCGGCCAAAGTACGCGACCAAGTGCACGAACTGCAGCAGCAGCTTATTCATAGCTAGTGGCCATCGGCTCCTTGCATATTAGCTCGTTGGAGGCTATAAACTAAGGATATTATTCCTGCAAAGGCGGTTGGCGCACGTTGATTTTAAAAGCGTGTTTTTCACTTCTCGGCTGCGCTGTTATGTGCTGGGTGGCGCCGGTTTTTGCGCAGTCGCAACGCGTTGAAATACTGGTTGATCAAAGCTATCCGCCTTACACTTATGTTCGCCAAGGCACTTTGCAAGGCGATTACGTTGCATTGGTGCAAAGCGCTGCTAAATCACTGACAGACTATGAGGTGGTATTAAAGCCAATGCCCTGGAAACGGGCACTGCAGCAGCTTGAGCAGGGCGCTGCGTTTGCGATATTACCGCCCTATAAACACCTTGATAAACGTCCCTTTATCGATATGTATTCGCTGCCACTGGAGCAAGAAACAGTGGTCGCACTGTGCCACAATGACACTGATTTACCGGCAGCATTAGCTGGTAAACCGGGCGCAGCGGTTAATATTGGTGTCAACGCTGGGTACTTGATTTTTGACCATGCCGTGCGTGCAGCCCAGCAGCGCGGCGATGTGCGAGTATGGCGTAATGCCAATACCCGTTCAAATTTGTTTAAGCTACTAAAGCAACGAATTGAGTGCTATGTGAATGACCGCCGTTCAAGCGAGTATGAATTAGAGCTAATAGTGCAGCGACAGCCTGAACTTGCTATAAAGGCGAAGAATTTGACTGTGCAGCATGTGTTAATGACACGCTCAGCCCACATCGGCTATGCGCGGGACGAACGCGGCAACTACCCCTTTAAATATGATTTTATAGCGAAAATGGATGCGGCTTTGGCTGAGCTCATCAACCACTGATTATTTTTGCTGCGCTTTGTCGCTATACATACGTTTATCTGCTTCGTTTAGCAGAGCTTCAATATCCAGTGTTTGTTCGGTATGGCAACTGTAACCGCAGCTTAGTGAAGGGTAGATAAACAAATCGCCATGAGCGAGGGGAGTGCTTTCTATATGGCGACGCACTTTTTCGACAATTTGTGCGACCGTATCCGGATCATTTATACGATATAAAAGCACTAAAAACTCGTCGCCGCCAAGGCGGGCAACCACATCCGCGTCGCGTAGTGCAGTTTCTAGTTCTCGGGCAACGTGAACTAGCAGCGCATCTCCCACCGCATGACCGAAGTTATCGTTTACTTGTTTAAACTCATTTAAATCAATACTGATGATGGCAAACTTCTTTTCTTGCTGTGGGTCATTTACCAAGGCATTAAGGCGTTGCATGATATATCGCCGGTTTGCCAGCTTGGTTAGCTCATCCTGCAAAGACATTGTTTTAGTGAGGTGGTATGCCCGCACCAGTATCGCGATAGAGAAATACAGTATAATGGCAGCCGCGATACTGATGGCGCCGAGTAGTTGGGCATTGTCACCGTGGTTGCTGAGGATGCTATAGCGGGCCGCAAGGTGCCAGCGGCCATTAGGAAGTTGGATGGTGGAGGTGCTGTCAGGATTACTGAAGATGCTCGCATCGCCATAAAACACCTTGCCCTCGGCACCCGATGCATTTACCCCACGCAAAGCGATATGCAAATGCTCAGTATCTTTGATACCGACCTGTTTATACAGTGTGGCTAAATCCATAACCACACTGAGAGTGCCCCAATAATGGGCGTTGACGGGGTAGTCATCAAAAAGAGGGAAACGTGCGATGATCGCTTGGCCGCCTTGCACTAGCTCTAAAGGGCCTGCAATGACCACCTTTTTACTTTGTCGTGCTTTAACCACGGTGGCGTATTGCTTTGGGCTGGATTTGAAGTTAAAACCAATGGCGCGTTGATTTCCTTCTAATGGGAATACGTGGCTGATGGTGTCATTGGGAGCAAGCCCTAAATTGCGCACCAATTGCGATTGTTCTAGGGTCTTAGCGGCGATGGTATGCCAATTAGCAATGGCCAGCTCAGGGTTTAGAGCGACCACAGTCGCCAAGCTTTCAGCGGCGAATACATCTTTGAAAATGGTGGTTTCTATTTTGTTGCGGACAAGTGCCGTTTGCTCGCGCAGGTGTTGCTCACTCTCTGCTTTTTGTTTTTCATAATATGCCGAAGTGAGTAGGTGAATACCAAAGCCAGCCAGGCAAAAATACGCTAGGCTCGCAAAGATATAAAGGTATAAACGCTTTACGCTCATGGTAGCGGCAGCCACAAATAGCACACAACTGGGTGCATTATAGGTTATTTATTTCTTGTTCGACGCTAAATCCCTTATCCGTCACGACTTTTTCTAATATTTGTACACGTTCTTTGAGTTGGGAAAGCTCCTTGCTCATGGTTGTGAGCTGCTCATTTTCGCGGCCAGCACGTGCGTTCAGCGCTTTTTGTTTATTGCGAACATCCACCACCATCACCGTGGCGACAATAACAAGGGCGGCTACCACCAACATCAGCGCTATGTACATGAAATAATTCCCTATTAATTTGATCTACTGTTCAGTATAACGGGAAAATTCAGTATGACCACTGACAATTTTACAATCATCAGTGGTCAGCAGGCAGGGTTAAGACTCGTAGGGGAGAGGATCCGTTGCGTTATTTTCCGCAAACGCTTCTAAGCGCTCCTGGCAAGCACCGCATTTGCCACAGGCTTGTTCACGGCCGTTGTAGCAGGTCCATGTTTGACTGTAGTCTAAATCCATGGCCAAGCCGTCACGGAGAATATCAATCTTACTGCTATCTAAGTATGGGCAGACAATTTCGACTTCGTCGTAATTAGCAATACGGCACACATCATCCATTTTCTTCACAAATTCAGGACGACAATCTGGATAAATGGCATGGTCGCCCGAGTGAGCGCCATAATAGACTTTATTGGCCTTAAGTGAGACAGCATAACCGACAGCGAGCGACAACAAAATCATATTGCGGTTCGGCACTATCGTGCTTTTCATGCTTTCTTCTTCATAATGGCCTTCGGGAACATCGATGTCGTCGGTCAAAGACGAGCCACCAATCAATTGATTTATGGCAGAAATATCAACGATTTTATGATCCACTCCAAGGCGCTCACAGACTGCTTTTGCAACCTCAAGCTCTTTAACATGGCGCTGACCATAGTTAAAGGAGAGCGCATACACTTCGTGCCCCTGCATGCGTGCTTTATTCAGCACAGTGAATGAGTCCATGCCGCCGGAATAAATAACTACAACTTTTTCTGCCATGGTGCCTTCTAGCCTTTTATCATAGAGGTTTGCATTCGGGCGCGGTATACTACAGGGTTTGAGAGTGGATCACAATTATTCCCGAATACGGGGCTGTAAATGTCACACGCTAATGTAAAGTATGAGCAGTAGGTAAGTTTTTTGTACCAAATTAATGAGATTTTTGAAACCATCCAAGGGGAAGCCAGTTACACTGGTACACCGTCTATTTTTGTGCGCTTGCAAGGGTGTCCTGTAGGGTGTGCGTGGTGTGATACCAAACAGACATGGGATGCAAGTGATAGCTACGTTGTAAGCCTTGAGCAAACAGTGGAGAAAAAAGCGGATTCTCAACATTGGGCCCATGCCAGCGCCGAAGACGTACTGGCGTTATTTCAACAGCGTGGTTATCTTGCCAAACATGTCGTGATCACTGGCGGCGAACCTTGCTTATTTGATTTAAACCCACTGTGTGAGCTATTGCATGAACATGGGTATTCCACGCAAATAGAAACCAGCGGTACTTTTGCCATAAAGGCCCCGGCGCAAACTTGGGTGACAGTGTCGCCGAAAATTAATATGCGTGGTGGATATGATGTGCTGGCCAGTGCCATGCAACGCGCCGATGAAATTAAGCACCCAGTAGCGATGCAAAAACACGTGGATGAGCTCGAGGCCCTATTTGCGCAAACAGGTGTGGCACCTAAGCTTGTGTACCTACAGCCAATTAGCCAAAAAGCGAAAGCTACCAAGCTGGCGATTGATACCTGCATTCAGAAAAACTGGCGTTTATCAGTACAAGTCCATAAATACATTGGTATTAATTAACTTCGCTCACGAGCTGAGTGCTGCAGCATACTGAGGTTATGAAAAAGCCCACATACCGTGGGCTTTTTGCGTTACGCGTTATGCTCTTGCAAATAATCGAGCACCACTTGGTGGTGTTCTTTAGTTTTAAACTTGTTGAATACGTGTTTGATATTGCCATCTTGGCCAATAAGGAAGCTGATACGATGCTGCTTTATACCCCAAATAATTTGCACATTACGTTAACGATCAGGCGGGTTGTGAATATTTATGAAGTGTGCATTTTAGTTTTTGCACATTTAGAGTTTTTTGCGGAAGGTAATGCTACAAATCAAGCCAAAGAATAGCAACTACTTCTTTTTAAGGGAGTTTATTAATTTCGATTTTTCTTCATCACTTAGCTTCTCGATCAAGCAGCTAAGCTCCGCTGATAGTTCTGATTCACAAAAAAAGTAAGCCAACGGAACCTCCAGTTCATCGGCGATTTTTTTCAAAGTCTGTATGTCAGGCACGTGTCTGCCTTTCTCATAGTGATTCATTCGGCTACTGGCGGAGCTTTCGTCCAAACCAATCCGTATTCCGAGTTCTTTTTGAGAAATTCCTTGTGATACTCTCGCATTTTTAAGTCGAGAAGGAATTGGGTTAGTGACAGCTTGCAAGTGGCCTTCATAAGCAATACCAATAGTACTTAGATTCTCTAAGTTTAATAATTTATTGTATACTTAGGAATCCTAAGTTTTGTTGATGAGGATTAACATGAATAAATACTATTCAAATAAGTTGAAAGTTTCAGCAATCCAACAAGTAACTCAGTTCAATAGAAGTGTCATTGACGTGGCGAAAGAGTTAAGAGTTTCACCTAGCACGTTGTATAGTTGGATCAATGTTGACAAAGAGCTTAAAATGAAGTCTAAGCGTATGTTTATAAATAAAAAATTGGAAGATAACCTTAATAAAGCCCTTAATGACAAGAACGTTTTAATTCAAGCTATACACATCTTGGCTTGTGAATTAGGAAACAAGAATTGAAAAGGTAGCTAGAAAAAATTTCGACGCGTATGGTTTAGCTAGCTGCAATTGCCACGAACTATTCTGCATACTATTAGGGAGTTGTGGCATTGCTAGGTCTTAGCAACCGAGCATTAATATGGTAAGTTCATGTATTGAAAAAATTAAAGTCAAGTCGCTTTCTCTAATTCGGGCTGATACAAGGACAGGATTGATGTTGTTATACAAAAGGTACGGTGAACTGTTATGTAAGCATTTAGCAACTAACCAAAATCACTATGTAGAGCAGCAATCTGACGGCTCTTACCATAAACGTGCAGGCGTAGTTAACCCCAACCTTATTCAGCGTGTCCTCTCCAATCAAGGCTCGATAGCTGTTTATCAAAAGAACGCTGACTCAAATATAAAATGGATATGTTTCGATTTTGATATTCTAAAAAAATGTATTGGTAATGATATAGAAAAAGGGCTAGCTGAATTGAATCGTGTCGTTACAGAATTCTGTAACGAATTATCAATCCTAAAAATACCATATTTATTAGAGTATTCAGGAAATAGAGGTTTTCATGTATGGATTACTTTTGAGGAGTCTATTAATTACAGGACTGGTTATGATATTCAGCAGGCTATACTTAATTCGACAGGGCTAGAATTTGATAGCGATTTAGTCGGCTTAGACCGATTTCCGCATTCAGCTTCACCTACTGGGGGAGTTGGGAAGGGCGTGAAAATACCTTTGTCAAAACATAAGAAATCAGCTACCTACTCTTACCTTATCGAAAATGTAGCAGAGATTAAAGAGGTAGTGAAACATAGAACACTTAATGAAAGCCTGGTTAAAAAAAATATAAAAATTCTTGAAAGCCATACCGACACAAGTAAATCCTACCTAGAAAGCGCTATGGGCGTTTTTTTTGAAAGTTATACAACAAATTTCGTTCATCACAACCGTGTTAAGTCTATAAAAGTTGTAAAAAAAGGGTTCGAATTAAAGGATGTTTTGGAGTTATGGAAAAAATCAGAACCACTAAAAAAGTTAGCTATAAAAATTGAAAACAAGGAAAGCCCTAGCCATTCAGAGAGAGTATTATTGGTTGGCTTGTTCTGTAATATAGATTGCAAGGGTGATTTGAACTTAGGTGAAAAAATATTGCATGATATTTTTTCTTTATTTGAAAATTATGATTTTAATATAACCAGCAAAGCAATTAATTCATTGCGTAGTTTTAACTTCCCAACTCAAGAGCAAGTCGAAAGCACTTTAAAAGAGAAATTTCAGGAAAGCTTTACGGTTGAGCAGCTGATTAAGTCATGTATTCCAAAATATTTAGACTTCGAAGATGCGAGCTTTCATTACTCAAAGAAAGACATCGAAATCACACGAGCCGCTGAGATAAATTATTTGTTCTTAAATGACGAGGTTCAATCAAAAACTGTAATAGAGGAACTGTGCTCAAGGAGCTCCGATGAATACCTGTATGATTTAGAGTGTCTTATTAATGGGGAGAAGAATTGGAGTTTCTACAGGCATGAGAGAAATGAAGGGAATAAAATTAGGGAGTTGATTACATTGTCATCGACTACCAGGGTTAGTACTTCTACTATAATAAAACAAATCGCATATTATTTAGATATAAAACAAGATGATTTTTCTCATGGATATCAAATAAGTAAGGGGTATTCAGGTGGTTATATATTTAAGCCTTGGTTATTTTTATGGCTTAAGTTTATATCTAATATTACAGACGCAATCGAAAACAGAGATTATAGAGATTTTTACATTGTTAAAACAGATATAAAAAATTTCTATGATAATATCCCACACGACAGTTTGAAGAGACTTTTGCTCGGCGATGGTGATTCATCAGTAAGAAATATAGTTTCTTCTATGAAGGAAGAAACCAAGTATAGATATAAAAAGTGTTTAGAAGCCCTTTTCTCAATTACTAGAGATATTGTTGGAGATAGTGCCGGTCTACCTCAGGGGCCTGCTTATGCTCGCTTCTTTGCAGAATTCTACTTAATTGATCTTGATAAAGCTTTTAAGGAAAAGTTTGCCAACGGTGAAATACTACTTTATCAAAGATATGTGGATGATATCTTTTTCATTGCTAAGACTAAGTACGAAGCAGAAAGTTTATTATCCTCGCTAAAATCAAGGTTAGAGCTATTAAACTTACATATAAATGAAGAAAAGACTGTTATTTCAAAAATTTCATCTTTTCATGAGAAGTTTAATAAATATAGGTCTCAATCAAAATATACAATTGATCAGGTTACGAAGGCTTTTTCCATATCTAGCGATAAACAAAAGGATATGGCAATAAATGAGTTTGTATCACTCATTCAGTCAGATTCATGCCAAGAAGATCTTTCATTTATTTTCTCCCATTTGGATGGCGTCAAAGAGTTAGATGAATTAAAAACTGAACAGATACTCCCTGCTTTGAAAGCGGGAACAGGGAGAGGCAGCTTATACAAAAACCTTTTTAACTTTATCTTTGAGCTAAATCCTGGATGGGAAGTCATATATAAGATTGAAAAATATGATGTGTTACAGTCTGAAGTGTTGACATCTTGCCTGATCAATGCGCTAGAGTTGAATAAGGATAAAAGGCAGCTCTTAAAACCTATAGCAGAGAAGTTAGTAGCGTCGCATATATCTACCTCACAAATTGTTGAGGAACATATGGCATATATGGTTATGCATTTTGGTTGTTCTATAGATTATAGAAATATATCTCCTAAATATTTTATAAAAATAGCAATTTCATCTTCAAATCTTAATAGTGTAATTGTTAATTTAGATTTGCTTTCTCACCTTAACATTCATATTAACGATATGAAATCATTACCCGATTTTATAAAGTTAGCTTACTTTCTATCCTATAATGAAAGCGTCAATAAAGATGTACTGAAAAATATTTCTCAAATGTTTTTCGCGAAAATGTCCATTGAGTACCTTCAAAGTGAATTCTCTCCCGATAGAATTGATAGTCATATCATAGACATCGAAACCGCAAATAAGCTTTATTATTTGCTATGCCTATTCTCTACGTCCGACCACTATGAGTCTAATGAGCTGATCGAATCAATGTGGAGATATTGCACCCATCTATTTAACGAGTTGAATTATTTAGGTTATAGATTTTCATCTCCAAACTGGTTAGAAAAACTAGGGTTTGTGGATATTAACTTACCCCGTGCCAATTGGATTATATCTTCTATAGTTGATGGTAATATATTTAGAGGTGGGAGAGATAATTGGAATTTGTTTGAAAAATATCATAACGCTCTATTGGTGTTTCTCACAATTAGTGAAGCCAATTGGAAGTTTGAATCCATTCAGCATAATTTAGCAATTCTTAAAGACAAATCAAACTTTTACAATTGGCTGATAGAAAGCGAGCAAGTATCAATATTCCCTAATAGTAAGAAATGGTTTGAAAGGAATATTATTGAAAATGGGATTACAGCTTTAAAGAAAGAAGATAAAATTCTAATTAGGAAGCCTACTAATGAGTTTTTGTCGCCGTCTAATCTTTTGGAGAGTAGTAATGGCTTTTCAGAATGTACTTTTGACTACAATAAAGCTGAATTGACAAACCTAAGCGAATACCTCCTTAATGTTGATGTAAAACAAAAATTTTCATTTCTAATTGACCTATTAAAGAAGAGAAAATCAGAGTCTTTTACACCTATAGTCTTTTGTCCTGAAAGAGTTCTTTCAACTCATGATTTATCAATTTTTTCTAATGAATTCAACTATAAATCAAAGATTATAATTCAGGATGAATTTGAAAATGTAACCTCTCTAGATAATAGCGAAGAAAACTTAATAAACGCCTTTCTTTTATATTTGTCTCAAAGGGATGACGAAATTCAATTTTTAAATGATAAGTACTTCAATAAGTTAGATGGAAAAATAGATAGAAGTATATTTATCTCTAAGTATTACTCTAATCTTTTGGCTAGTGATAAGGAATATCAGGAGTACTTTCACGACATTGCTTTTGCAGCGGCACTTTATATTTATCTTTCCGATCTTGAACCTCTTCAAAGGCTAGAGAAGTTTGTTAACCAATATCAGGAATTTTTCAATGACAGAGAAATTGATAGTATGCATATTTTCTCTGTTGATAAAAAATCCTCTCTGTCAGATGAAAATCCTAAATCTCTTTTAAACGGAATTACTCGTTCTTTATCCCTTATTACGGGAAATCATCAAATAGCAGTACCATTTTATCTCGGTAATGACGTTGAGTTTTTTCTGAATACTCTTGATTTTCTTGTTGAAAATAGTGAATTGAGTGCCGAATTGATTGGGGTTGAAGGTTTTAGATTATCAGAAGTTAGTGCATCCCTCTCTAGCAGAAGTGTAAAAATAGATAGTGTTTCTTATTCTTTTAATGATGTAAAAGTGATAAACCCAACCACAAGGGAAATAGTTACATTTGAATTGCGTCACATGTCCTTGATCAATGGTTCGGATCATGTTTACTCTTACATTTTTCATGATAATGCGTACATTATTTCAATTAATTCGTATATAAGTGTCATGTATAACAATATCGTTAATAGATATGAATCAATTATTATTGAGAAAAAGCAGAGTTCAAGTCTACCTATACTAACCGCTATCGATTCTTCAGATTTGCAGAACCTTAATGGCTTTGACGATGCGGCTTATGTTATCAAGCACCATAGAGGTATAAAACGTGAAGGAGCAGAGAGACTATTAAAGATTTGGTTATCTCATCTCCCGTCTCGCTTTCACCAGCCTTTGGTCACTCTGGTTCAGGCTCATGAGGTAATGCTGGATAAGGAAATCGATGGGTTTATTGAGAAAGTAAAAGAGATTGATGAAGGCTCTGGCAATTTATTTTTAATAAAAAATGTGGATGATTACAATGGGACTCATAGAATTCTCTACCGGGACGAGTCCTTGGGTAGGGGCGTTTCGACTTTTACTCCAGTAGCATTGGAAAAGGGAGTATATAGCGCCACTTTAGTTGTTGATTTAATACTAACTGGTTTTCAGATTAGAAAGGCTATGGAATATTATCTAGGCAAAGCAGAGTACAGTTCTACCAGTAAGTATTTCCATTGTGATGCGCAGCAACGTGAAGAGTTGATAAAATTCTTTAAGGAATTGAAGATATTAAATATTTGTACTGTTCTTTATACTAAAGATGCTACTGATAAGATTGAGCAGGAGCTTAGACAGCTGTTGGGGAACGACATTCAAGTAAATATTGTTTATGGACGTAATATCAAAGGAAATGCTTTCTTTGCTAGCACTCAGAAAATTTCTGAAAGTGATAAAAATCTTATCAGGTCAATGTTAAAAGATGAAGAGACTTTGTCAGACTTATATGATTATCTTTCTCCTACAGGAATGTTCAACACATATTCTAGCGATGAAGATATAGACAAAATGAACCTAGTAGCCAGGTATAAATCTCTACCGAAGAAATCATTCGATTTTTTACGAGTAGGACTAAAAATAGACCCTAACTGTAGACCTTTAGATAGAGTTTTAGAATTATCTGATAAATTGTGAATCTTTAGACCTTGGCTGACACATTTTTGTATAATTACAATGCATTGGTTGAGGTTATAGATGAACAGAAAAGAAGAAAGGGAAGTTAGACGTAAACTTAAGATATTAAATCACGTAAAAAACAGTAAAGTTAGTAAAACCTGTTGCTATTGGGGAAGTGGACAGTACCAACTAGCAGACAGGCTTTACTTCTAAAGATTCTTGTTCAACCCAATTGATTTCAGACTTCCCCAATAACTTTAGTGTATTTTTAAGCTTACAGATTGGGCCACCATCTACCTTGTCGAGGCACTTAATTAATTTATCAACGTCAATAGTCTTCTCTGATACTCTAGCTTGCTCATTAGGGGTCATCATGTAAGGTATTACACTACGTTCAAATAATGAAGCCATATGAGCCAATATTTGGTATCCCCCTATATCGATATCCCCCCAGTGATACATGGGGGTCTCAGGAGGCAACAAGCTTTCTACTTTTGAATACAAAGACTGCCACGCTCTCGATGGAAAACCATTCGTGTAAAACACCAAACCGTTGTCGGCCACTTCTCTACAATAACGTTCGAAGGTTGTCTGATTTTCAATGAAAAGAACATATTTAGGGGGCTGATTTATTACAATGTCAGAAACTCCATCTGGTGAAACTCCAATGTATGGCCAGCAATGAACTGTTTCTATCTCACCAGACTTGAATTCGATCACAAGGTTACCTTTGAACCTAAACAAAGGTGGAAATCGAGAAACACCAATGTAGGATAATACTTCGGTTGCACTGAGAGCCATAACTTCTTCTGGCAACTTGTTTTTCATTAATGATTTTACTTTGGAGGCTAAGTTTTCTAACTTCTTAGAATCATTGAAAAGTTGAGCGCTAATGGTGCGAATGTCAGCAGCAACAAGTTGTGAGGGGCTGATGGACTCTGCCCAAACAATAAACCTACAAGCATCCAATATTTTAGATTTATCATCTGGGCAACAGTTAAAAGGCTTTTTTCCTTTACACCACCCATCTTGTATCTCAGTTAGAGTATCTGATAGCCAAGAAGGGCATGAGTTCTTGATCTCTTCGATAGCGTCTAATGCCAGTTGTGTATTTTCCGAAAATATTTGGATATTAAGAAAATGGCAAAGGCGACGAACATCAGTAAGAATAACGCTTTCCAATAAATCTTCGTCACCGAATGCTTTTACCGCATATTTCAATTGAAGCGCACCGGTTTGACGGCCAATGAGCTCAAGTTGTTCGTGACATTTTAAGCGCTCATTGATAGTCAAACTATGATAAAAATCGTACCTTTTGTGCGTAATGTTGAACTTCTGCCTTTCAATTAATATATTTGACTTGTTACAAGCTTTTAGTAACTTTTCAAGAAGCGTATTAATCAATTTGTGTTCCTTTGAACTCCATTTCAACCTCTTTAATTAATGCAGAGAGAATCTCAGGATTAATATTATGGTCATCACTTTCCAGCAGTTTTTTTCCATCATCTTTGTATGTGTGGTGGTCAATATAAACCTGATCACCATTCCTCAAAATTGTGTAGGTTTTATCAACATATGGGCCAGTCTTAATTTCACTTTCCGGTGGTGCTGCAATTATTACTTGTAATCCAATCTCCCGGAAAAATGACAGTGCAGCTTTGGCATTGTTACCATCCATTTTCGAAAATGCTTCATCGAATACGGCAATTGCAGCTCCACCCTCTACTTGATTACCAAACTTATGAATTTTATAAGCTGTCATAAAGGATGCGCCTAATGCCACATAAAATGGTGCTTGTTTTTCGCCCCCAGAGCCTGTTTTCAACAGCTCGCTAAATTTTCGTTTAGTGTCAGTGTGAATGTCTTTTGACTGTATGTCATAGCTAAAGAAATTGCGATAGTCTGAAATCTCTCTCAATCGACCTTCTAGTAGTAGATTTTCAATTATGTTAACGGCTGGATCATCCTTTTGTTCATCAAACAATGTACCTACGCTGTCGATGTCTAGATCTGAAGTATCAGTCACGTAATCGTAAATCATTTTCAAGGAATCAATACTTGTAACAGGATAAAGGAACTGGTAAACATTATTATTAAATGTCAGTTCTGCTAGCTGTTCATTTAGGATGGTAAATGTTTGTTTTATCTGTTGAAAGCTCTCCTTCAAATTGGCAACGACTTCCGCTCGGAAGTTTTTCAGCATAGTCTCCCTGGCTCGTTTTGAATCCACGACATACTTTGCTAATTCAGTCTTTTCGATTGTATCTATATGCGCCTTACATCTGTCTGATGCTTGAAGTGGTTGTGATTGGTTTAACTCGGCGAGTTCCTTTTTATCGTCTGGCTCAAAATTTGAACAATACTCTGTAAGTGATTCACCAGCATTTCTCAAGGCATTTTGAGCTGCGTTTTGGGCATCATCGGCTTTTAACCTAGCTTGCTGAGCAAGCAGAGTATAATTTTCTTCAGTTAAATCACTTAGCTCTTCTAACCTTTCATTAGCTAAATCGAAAGAGAACTTATTAGAAGCTTCAAAATCTTTCCGTTTACGGACTTGCTCCTCATACTTTAAAGAAAGCCTTTGGATTTCATCTGAATACTCTTTAAGCTTTGTCTCTTTAATCCCTATATCAATTTTGATCTGATTTAGTTTTTCGCTGCTTTCGCTAAATGCTTTATCAGCTTTTCTGGATCTGTGTTCAAACTGTTCATCACCTTCGTCTTCAAGCTGCTTTAATGCATGGCTGATTTCTGTAACAGCCGTGTCAAATTCTTCAAATTGGCTTAGTGCTCTGGGCAGCTCAGATCCGTTGTTAATTGCTGTTGTTATACTTGGAATGAACTCATTAACTAGCAATTCAAATTTTTTGTGGTTACTTTGAATCTCAGCAAGCAATGGAGCTAGTAATTGCATTTTTGCTTGTATAGCTTGTGCATGTTTTTTTCTGGCCTCGATACCAAACATAATTGAGTCAATTGGTTTACCCCCACCACTGATAGCGCCGCTGCCTGCGACCATTCCATCTCGGCTTATAGCGCGTTTTTCATGGCGTAATTCATCTTCAGTTTCAACCAGTTTCACGTTATGTAGCAAGCCTCGCAAGAACCTCAGTGCCACTGGGTCGTCTGACTCGATTAAACTCGCCGCGCTATCCGGATCTGGAGCACCTTCAAACCCAAAACCTTTATCTGGGTTAATCAACTTAACCTGACGAATGTGCCTGTGTCTGTTTTTTTCCTTGCGATATAGCTTAAGTGCTTGGTCATAGTCCTGGGCGTTAATAACTAGGGCTTCTCGGTTATTTCTAAGAAAGCTTTCAATACTTAACTGCCACTCTTCATCATTAATAATAGCTAACTCACATACAGGTGTGGCATCAATTCCATAGCTTTTTAGCAGTTCTAATACATGGATTGTTGACTTATTAAAACGTACCTTGCCTTGCTTAGAGTCCTCATATGAGGCTTTAAGTTCTGCAAACTCCTCAGTTAACGCGTCAGTTTTTTGTTTCGAATTTGATGACTCGTTTTGAAATTTTGGTGACAGCTCTTTTAGTTTGTTTAGCTCAACAAGGGCCTGTTCAATATTTATTAACGACAAATACCAAGGGGAAGATAGAAGGTCGTTATCATCACCAATAATTGTTTTTAAGTTAGTTTGTATTGTTTTGGCCGATTCGCATAGAGATGTATCTTCAAACTTCGGCCAGGCAAACTCAGCGATCTGCCGCAGTTGCTTATTTGATTGGTATAACATGCTGTTATTCGTATCACGTAACTGAGTTTTACTTTCTAATTTTTCAGTAAGGCTCTGCGTTTTCTGATACGTTTTAGAGCCGAGCCAAGCTGCTTTAGCTACGTCTGACAGCTCTTTTAGCCTTTTTACGTCTTTATCAAGTTCAATTTGCTTCTCTTGGTTGGAATCAAATTCTAGCTGTAACTCTTCAGCTTCGTCTTGTTTTTTATTTAGCTTGTCGTCAGTAGATAAACATGCTGCTTCAAGCTCACACCATTGATAAGCTAAAACACTTTCGTTTTTCTGCTTATAACGATTGTATGCACTTACAATCTTTTTTAACAAATTCAGCTTTTCTTCAGTGGTAACGATAAGCTCCTCTATTTGTTGGTATTCACTATAGTCATTCTCAATTCTGTCAACATCGATAGCTCGTTTTGGCAGAATGTAATTCCAGATAAAATCGTTAATACTTTTTTCTTCTTTGAAAGCTATGCCATTTTTAAAAGCTTGTAACATCATATTCGAAGCAATTTGTTGGCTAGCACCTGTGCCAGACATCAGTTCACAATATTGTCTTCTGTAGTCTAAAGCGTTATTCGGAAATGAGACGGCAGCAGGCTTTAACTGCAAGCGCTTTTGCATTATTGACCAAGGGACAATGGTGTTATTGCCATCCATAAAGTCCATGCTGCTAAGGTCTAAGCCATCAATTATAAAACGCTCTTTTTTTACTTTTTTGTCACCATTTCTGGCAAATAAAGAAAGTCCAAAGCTGTAATAAGAGTTGTCAGGCCTTTGGAATGTCACGGACAAATAGCAATTAGATACTTTGCGCGGCTGTACCGCTCGCATCCCGCCAGTCTCAGCTACAACACCGAGTACGTATGAAAGTATTGAACGTCCAGATTGTTTATTATCGCCGCTCGCTGCATTAAGCGCTATTTTGGTTTCGTCACCTCCGGCAAAAATTGTTTGTAAAGCATCGGCTAGAGAGCTTTTCCCCGCGCCATTAACTCCTTTAAAAAGTGCAACATCGACATCAATAGCAATATCTTCATAATCAAATAAATACCAGTTGATCAAAGTCACCCTGACAAGGCGGTGCATATTCGCTGAATGTTTTGTCTTATTCATGAGTAATTTCCCCAACTTCCGTCACTTTTTCGTCTCTAGTTCCATCAAATGATTGTTCGACTTTATCTTCGGCAAAGCGCTCTAGCAGTGAAATATATTGTTCCGACAGAATTACTTTAATCGTTGGCAACACTACGATTGTAGGTAGTTCTGATGCTTCATCCTTTTCACCTAGTGAAATAAGACCACTTTTTTCGAGCGAGAAAAGAGCTTCCTTTGTGTCAGCGAATTTAGGCTTTTCTTTACCTGTAAGCTCTAAGTAATTATCGATCAATAATGAAGGTGAAGGCTTCGCTTTACCATTTTCAATACAGGCTTTCCGAGCTTCTGTATCGTAAAGCTTGGCCAAAATTAGCAAGAACAGGGTATCTAGTTGCTTCATTTTTCCGCGGTGGTATTTGGGAATTACACCGCAATAGCCAAAGTTATTGTCCAAAACAAACTCATCGCCAAAAGCACCGAATAAATTCGCAAAATACTCTTTGTGCCGAAGAACTAGGTTATAGTTTGCCCGTTGTCCATGACCGTCATACCAAATAAATTGCTTGCGTCTGATCTGCGCCGCAGCCTGATAAAAATCCTCAGCTTCAAGGTGCTCATTTTCTTGTTTATCCAATAATATTTTCAAATCTCTTAGCATATTTATACCTTGGTTCTGCTCGGATGAATGCGTCGTTCTATGATCATTTTGGGCGCAACAATAAAAGAGTTTTCTGTATATTCGTTTTGTACAGGCTTACATTTGTATATTTTGACTAACTGGCTATATGGACTACCCGGAGGTACAGCGTCATGGAGTAAATCTCGCATTTGCAAAAAGGCAATTAGATCATCTAGGCTGTTCACTTCAATTTCGTCAGTTGTTATACGCAGCTTAGTGCCGAGAGCTTTCTCAATAAGATGTAATATCCTTCTTGGTGAAGGGGCTCTTCGTTTGATATAGGCATCAACAGCACGACTACGCGCAATATCTTCAATTTTTGGCAGTTGTTTTTGGACTTGTGTTGGCTCAGCAGGAGCTTCTACTGTTCTTGGTTGGTAAAGACGAGAGTCTGTAATAAAAAATTCAGTTAATTGATTACTGGGTATGGTTGAATTTTTGGGTAATTTCGCGACTCCACCAATAAGGTTATCCAGCTTCTCTCCAAGCTCAGGTGCCACCGTTAGCGCGTATTGCATTGCCTCGCGAGTACGTTTGGTCATTGTGCGCCGATAGTGGTCAATTCGTTTTAGCGTGGTATCAATATTTTCGAGGATTTGAACAATGTCATTGAGTTCAGTTTTTAGCTTTTCTTCTGATTCTTGTTGGGTTCTGGTTTGGTATTCTTGATTGTGTTTTGCAACAAGGGCTTGCCACACTAGTCTGTTTTGTTGAATGTCGAAAATCTCACTAATAGTTACTGCGCGATATCTATAGGGGTGAGTTGTTAAATTTAACTTCGAGTAATCCTCCAATAGAATTTTCTTTAGAAAGTCTTCAAAAAATGTCTCGAAAAGCTTTTTGCCTGTATGCTCCTCACGCATTGTATAAGCAATTTCTTGGCAGTTTGCAGCCATAGAGAGTAGCTCTTTGTAGAATCGGCGAGCGCAATCGGCGGCAAACTCAATATTAGAAAGTCCATTTTTAGGGTTCGACTGTACCGTCCTGATTGCACTATATATGCCTTGGCAAGTAGAGCCTAACTTAGCAATAGGACCTTGAGAGATATTTTCTAGAGCCGAAATTATGCTAGCAGCAACGCTTGGCATGAAGGTTTCTTTTCTATAGCCTTCTCCATCCATTTCACGAAGCCATCCACATTCCTTTAATCTTCTGTAAATCCTGGCTGCATCATCGGGCTCATCAAAAGTGCGCACTTCATCTCCTTCTTCTTTAAGGAGCGTCTCTTGGCCATTCTCTAACAGGCTATTACGGATGATTTGTTTAGCTTTGGTTGGAGTGCATTCCCCTATTTCTATCTGTTCAACAACCAAATAGCGGTATAAGGCAAATAATGAAACAGAATAGATTTTACTGTTGATAGAAGCCAATGGTTTAAACAGGTCGTTACTAATGCTTTTCCAAAACATATATGTCTTCACAGTTCCTTTAGATAACGAAACTATAAATGATTAAATTCTATGCGTCTAGTTTCTTTACGTGTAAAGTTAATTGACGCTCTGTGGTTCGTGGTTAATAATGTCTGTTGTGATTAACAAACAAGAACTGGATATGCCCAAAAAGTTTCAAGATATTTCTTGGGGGGTTAAAAAACGCCTTCAATTTATTGAATTTCAATTGCTATTCAAGCGTGAGATAAATTCACGTTCTCTTGTCACGGAGTTCAGTATTTCAAGACAGCAAGCTAGCGGCGATATCAAGCTCTATAAGGATCTATATCCAGAGAACTTATTGCCATACAATGCAGTTGATAAGTCTTATCGGCCGAGTAAAGCTTTCAGCCCTCATTTTATTAGTGAAAGCCTGACCCCCAGCTTTAGTGATTCTTTTGAAAACTTTTCGGGTAGCAAGTCTATTGAAACCATACCGACACTAAAGCGAAGTCAGATAAAGGGGCTCCTTCCTAGGATTATGGAGGCTATAGAGTCTGAATCTGACATTCAGGTTATCTATAAATCTGCAAATTCTCCCTTTGGCGCAAAAAGAACTTTAAAGCCTTGTGGCATTGCTTATGTTGGTAATCGGGCTCACTTAAGAGCTTATTGTTATGATCACTGTCAATATCGCGATTTCGTACTATCAAGGTTTAGTACGGAGCCTGAACTTATCCCTTCAAGAATCAATAAAACTGAACTGCCCAAAGACACTATGTGGCATGAAGTACTGTCTGTAGTGTTAGTAGCCAATCCAACTCTGTGTAGCGAAGGTAGACAGCTTATTATAGAAGAGTTTGACCTTGAGAATGTCTCACCAATCAGTATTAGAAAATCATTATTGCATTACTTTTTCGCTCACAATAATTTACCTGTAAATTCGGATGATTTTATCTTGGCCAAGAGCCAGCCTTGGTCATTTCCCGTTTTAGTTAAAAACTGGGACGACTGTAGAGAGTATTTGTTTGGTAGTTCGTAAATGAAGCAACTTAGTAACAAATGTTGAACACGGGAAAAACAATAGAGCATGCTATGGTTCAATGTTAAAGCATCATATATAGAGCCGGTATCTATGAAATTAAAAATAAAGATTCAAACTCTAAGGTCGTTGAGAAGGAATAGTGGACGCTAAAGGCTTTAAGAACGGCATCCTTTAACGTTATTGAACATAGATAAAAGAAACAGGCCCAACTTTGCCTCTTTGCAGAACTAATACTTAAAGCAATCTGTTGCAATATTGACCGTAGTAAGGGCTTTAGAGATCTGTTATCAATGGAAAAGTACATAAATGAGCGAGATATTATTAGAAAATCGCGCGATTTGCTCTCTAGAAAAAGTTAGAAGCTCTCAATACTCAAACATCGGAGAATAAAATAAAGTGAATCAAGAATGGTTTGAAATGCAAGATATTCGACGCAAAAGCTTCGGAAAGTCAGTCTGGATTCCACTGCGTGCGGTATTAAATAAAGAGAAGAAGGGGAGATATGGCTACGAGGGCTACAAGGAGGACTTTTTCGGCAGCGGCTCAATAGCTGTACCAAATGATAAAGTTGAAGAAGCAAAGAAACTTGGCTGGATGGATATTGGGATCAGTCATAATCACTCGGGCTGGGTCGATGATGGTAAATATATACCAGCAGAAGTTTATCGAGATTACGGTGGTGAGTTTGAAGGAGTCCACCTAGTCTTAGACCAAATGTCTCAAGATGATGCCCCTAATGTTTGGCATCTGAATCAAGATTTAGTAGTCACACTTGGATTGAAGCGAGAAGGTAATTCTTGGGTTTGCCCAAATGACGGCTATGTTGAAGTTGCACGGCTTGAACTTTCTGAAAACAACAAGCCTGCTTTATTGGAAATCAAATCTCAATATTTGAAAGATTATCTCTGCGCTAGAGATATGGCGCTCTATATGACGCATTACTTTAATAGAGATACCATTCTTAGCGATGCATCCCATATTGTCTGGGAAGATGGAAATAGTATATACGAGGATAAGCTAGATCGCTGGGAAGGCAGAGTTACAGAGATTCATGAAGGTGGAAATCCGTTTGGCGGAAAGATGGCTGTATTTCATGTGGCTAGAACGGATGTGGATGAAACTGATGATGTACCAGATATATCTGGTATTCCTACCGACGAAAATACTCATGGAGAGTCTTGGGAAAGAGAGTTCGAAGGTCGAAAACTCTATAGGGTATCTGGCGAACTATGGCGAAATGAAGTGATCCTGCCAGGGGCAATCAGTCCCAAGGTTCGTGGAGATGAGACACAGCCAACTACATTTTTTGTGGTCGATGCAGAAGGCAACAAGTCAAGTGGACAAGACCTCATCGATTCTGGCAAGTGGGTATGGTTTAAGCCCGAGGTCATAATGGCTTTATGCCATAGACGAGGTGGTCATCTCTCCTTTTATACCGCTCAAACTGGTAGTGTTTCTTGTGGTCATGGTTATGGTGTCCATTTTGGAGTTAACGAACTCGGCTTAATTAATGTGTATGCAAAAGATATAGGTCTTCTACCAGAGTGGCAGCAACAGATTTGGGCTGGCTACAACATTACCCCAGAAGGAGGGGTTTCCAATGAGCTACTTGCTTCTCAAGTAAAAGCCGAACCCGCTGATACGAAAGCTCCAGAGGAGTTTTTAGGTAAAGGCATTGAACTTGTAAACAAATTGGCAATGGAAAAGCTTAATATCCAGATATTTCGCGAGCATGATGCAATACCTCAACTCATTGAGAAAACCCATCGTTTTAGGGCTATAGATGAACAGTCTTTTTTTGCATTAGCAAAAGATCTTGCGAGACTAATCGCAGATAGCCTTGATGCCCAGGCAATGCAAGCTATTGTTATCCCGCCGAAAAAGGAAAAATGGGGTTCATTGAAGTCTTTGGAGAACTTATTAGCTTCAAAATATGACAGGGAATTGGTTCGAAAGATTACCTCATCATTAGTTGGTGTATACGAGTTGCGTCATGCTGATGCACATCTGCCTAGCAGCAAAATTGAAGAGGCATTTAAGCTCATCGAAATTGATAGGAAAGCACCGTTTGTTTATCAGGGATTTCAAATGTTACACCATGTTGTATCTAGCTTATTTGGCATTGCCGAAGGTCTTGAAAAATGGAACTAGCAAAAGCTTCTAACAAGTTGAACACATGAAAAAATTACTCGCCACGCATCTTACGTTCAGGTGAGCGTGGTGTTAACTGTACAAGGAGTATCGAATGAAATGGTGGGAAAAAACTGTTGAGTATTACTTTATTAGGAAGTTTATTCCTGATGAGATGATCTTATCTCCACTAGACGGAGAGCAAGAAAAAGCTGGAGATGCATTTCTCTCTAGTAGTGAAAAGTGGGTCGTTTTAGAGTTTAAAAAAGACTTAAAATCTTTGGCGACTGAAAAGAAGAAATATAAGAACTATGATTTGGCGGCGGCTGAATTATCTTCTAGTGACAGCCACCATTTCTTGATTTATGGCCAAATTGCAAAAGGAAAATTTGGCCTCGGAGGTAAAACGTATTTTTCAAATAGTCCCGTATCGAAAATCAGCGAGATATTTGAAGCAGGTAAAGAAAAAGAAGAGTTTATTTCCTACCTTGAAAGACTTATTGAGCATAAGTCCAAGGTTGATGAATCAAGCGGCGGTTCCGTCGGTAGTTATTCTTTCGTTGCTGGCATTAATAAAGATAATAAAGTTACAAGCTGCATGAATCTATATGAGTTTGGTTTGGATCATGGATTAAAACTAGAGCCAAAACCTGAGATCAAGAGAGAAGTAGAACACGAGCGCAGTGGACCATCTTTGCGCATGTAGCACAGCTAACACTGACGAACATATTTACCTCGTTGAGCGGTTATTGGGACAAAAACAATGCGGATTCGCTATTTTCGCGCCGTATTTTTGTCCGTTATTCGCGCTCTAACCATCTGCTTATGATACCTAGCCGAAAGTTAGAGCAACCATCAGTCACCGTATCGGTATGAAGGTTTTTTTCCCAAAAAAATCTGACAGTTACTAATGAAAATTAGTAACTGTCAGAGCTGGTTCACCTTAGTTTGTGCAGCTTGTTAATTTTTTAAGTAGTCTAAAACTACTTCATGATGATCTTTGGTTTTGAATTTATTAAATACATGCTCGATGTTGCCGTTTTCATCAACTAGGAAAGATGTTCGTACCACGCCCATATTTTCACGGCCCATGAATTTTTTCAGTTGCCAAACACCATATGCTTCACAAACAGCGTGATCTTCGTCTGCGAGTAGGGTGAAGTTCAGTTCCTGTTTATTGGTGAAGTTTGTAAGCTTTTTCGGTGTGTCAGGGCTAATACCGAGAATCACTACGTTTAACTCGTCAAGTTCTGATTTTGTGTCTCTTAGAGCGCAAGCTTGAACAGTACAACCAGGGGTCGAGGCTCTTGGGTAAAAGTAAACAAGTACTTTTTTGCCTTTGAAGTCGGTAAGAGAAACTGATTCATCATTCTGATCTTGCAATGTAAATTCTGGTGCTTTTTGGCCTGCTTCAACCATTATTCAATCCTTCCTTCTTCCATCAATGAATGTAGTTTTTGTTAAAATAGCTTTTCGCCATTGTGTTGAGTAATCAAATCTCTTTGGAGGCGTAAGCTTTATAATTCCTATGATAACAAGTCACGCATAATATTTAACTGCTTTGTGAGTTCAGATGTCTTTTGGCGCTCTTGCTTTAACATATTTTCATAGTCGCCACGGGCTTGAGTCATTCTCTGTAGATTTTGTTCGAGCTGTTTAATTTTTTTCTCGTTGTCTAAGTTTTTGTTGAACCAGTAAACAAGCTCGCGCTTTGCGTTATCGAGTTTACCTTCAAGAATACTAATCGGATCAATCTTCTTCTTTTCGCTAGACTGTTGCTGTTTTAGCGCTTTTCGTTTATTTTTTATTTCCTTAAGCTTAACTACAGGCCACTGCCTTCTGCTGATTGCATTCCTATGCATCCCTGTCAGTTCTGACAACTGTGCGATTGTAGGTGGTAGATTGGCGCTTGCTCCTATTCTATCGATGGCTTCGACTAAACGCTCCGTATTTTCCTCAAAATCTCGTTGGTTTCTCTCATCAAAGTTATTCATCGTCTACACTATGCCCTAGTAATTCGAGTACTTGCTTAGCCTCGCTAATCACCTCTTGTATTTGCTCATAATTGTCTTGATAGGTTGGGTTGTTGAGGTTTGCTCTATTAGTGTTGTAAATCTCTCGCCAATAGGGAGCATTAGCCTCACTCACGATGGCATTTGAACAACGGTTAGGGTTACATCTGAGGGAGCCAATGCAGGGAAGGTCTGTATTTGTGCTATCAGAACCGTAGCAATACCCTAATCCTACATTAATGACACCAAGGCCTTGGTCGGCCATTGCTTCAAAGATTTCATCCTTGGAATAACCGCTTGCCATATAGCCTTTGAAAGCAATTCTTAACCGCTCTTTATGTTCAATTGCCTTGCCTCCAAGGTAGTTCCCATCTGGGTCTGCTGTTGCTTTAATCACTTCAATCTCAGACTGTTTCCTGAGTCTTTGTGCTGTTTGGCTCTCAACTAAACTGTCTGCAATCCCGCCGTAGCCCATTGTGACATCACTTGTAGATCCTCGTGATAGAAATTTATCTACGGTATTGACCAAATGCTTAAGTTGAAATGAAATTAGTGGAAGGCCTGCTTCTAGCCTATATAGTTGATATGCTAGTGTATGGCGCATCATATAATTATTAAAGCCAAGGTCATCGTTTGGTAAAGCGTGTCTTATAAATATCTTTATTTGATGGCATATCATAACCGAGTTCTGCGGTTTCTCTGTTTCTTCAGGTTTTTTAGTTTGAATAGAGCTAAATGCTAAACCTCTTTGCGTTATCGAACTCAAAATTCTGATCGCATTAATTGCATCTTCAATGATTGGGATAACAACCCACTTATCATCGAATAGCCCTTTAGAGAAACTGTCCTTTCCTTTGAAAACATGCGAACGGAGAAGTTTTATTCCATTCTCCTCAATTAGACAGGTGTTTAAATCAATTACGGCCAACTCGGATGGGCGCATCCCCGTATATTGACCTATTAGATATTTAGCAGCACAGGTTACAAGCGCTAAGTGTTCATAAGCACTAGACAATGAAAAGCTGCACCCTTGACGCTCATTTAGAAAGAACGTCATATCTTTAAAGTTATATTTTCCCTTCGAATTACGCAGTTCATTGGGTATGCCATATTTTGAATCCACAAATTTTTCAGCATAACCTGCGTTAAGAAGGCGAAAGGCTCTGTATAGTTTAAAAGTGTACTGTGTAAGTCCTACGTCTTTGCAATATTTTGGGGTATTAATCTGTGAATATCGACTTACATACGAGTCTAATACTTCTTCTTCCATTGTTATTAGAAAGTCGTGCACTAGCAGTGAAGCAGCCCTTACGAGCTGATCAAAAGCCCAGTTTGGCAAGACCTGAGTCGAAACTTGCTTTTTGTAACGGCTTTCCCATGTGAATTGATCTGAGTCGAAGGCAGGAACGCTTTTCCCAAAAATATGCTCGGATGTGTAAGGGTTTTGGATGTAAGAGAAAAATTGTCTCAAGTCATCGTTATAGGTACTTTTGTGGGCTTTGGCCGCTTCTCTATAATCATCAGCCTGTAATTGAGTAAGAGATAGGTATGTTTTTTCAATGTGTTCATGTCCAAGCTTAGTTTTTAGATGTCGAAAGAGAGTTTCTAGGAACCGCAGCCCTGACTTCATGTGTGCCAAAACTGTATTTGCTGCAAGTTTGTTAGTTGTCTTTTTTTTGGCTTTTTTTCTATTGTTTATAAAAACTTCTGGAGTAAGTAGTACGGCTAGTAAAATACACTTTATTTCAATAGTAACCTCTGTTGGAACGTTTTTATATTTGGCGAAGTTAATCCTGAGCTTACTTCCTCTGATACTGGGGGAAACATTAGGATTTTCTATGTTGAAATCCCACTCAGTGTCAGAAAACAGTGAAGTCTCTGAGGCTGGTAGTTTGAGTAATTCATTTAGGTACAGTGCGTTATCTTTGTTTACTGCTCGATTGTAGCCAGCATTTAAAATATTTGACTTGTATCTTTTTAGCTGAGCAATCGTACTTAAAATGCTGAGGTATTGTGGTTGTCTATCCATTTTTTTCCTTAAACCAGCTCTGTTGTTTCGATATATAACGACAGCTTTTCGGCTTCATCCAGTTCCAGGGAGCTGAATTCCGAATATTGGGTGTCTAATATTGGATTTAGTAACGCGAGGTTGCTTTTTATTACATGGCCAAAGGGAGTATCCAGGATCCTACTATTTTGGATTTTTGTTAAGTAGTCTCGTTTCATAGCAAAAAGTTTGGGCAAATCTGTCTGCGTTATGATCACATTTGGGCAGCTTAGACACATATTGTACGTACTACATGGTTTGCCAGGTGTATAGTTAGAAAGACTTTTAACCGACTCTGGTGGGTCAAAAATGTTTTTACACGTAGCTAAAGGCGTTGATATGGGAATCGAATCTTCTTTATGCTTCTGACTCTCTCTCTTATTACGCTTATAGTGCACTGAAGACTGAGCATTACGATGTATCTCTAACAGCTTTTCTTTGATTTTTTCTCTGGCAGTTCTTCCAAAATCATGTACATCTAAGTAACGCATAGTCGTATATAAACTCTTATGACCCAGTAACAACTGAATTTCCCTAATAGATACTCCCTGCTCTATAAGGTCACTAACAAAAGTTGGCCTAAACCTAGTTGTTTCTAAGGTTTTTGCACCAGTAGATTGGTCAAAGAGTTGGTGGTTTTCAGAAAATATTTTTACAGCTTTAGTTACATGATGCGCACAAGGAAGACTTTTTATTAGTCCGTTATGGATTTCGAATAGCCACAACTTGTTTTTATGTTTTTGAGGTGCCTTTTCTCTTAGTTGAGACGTTAATCTCAATACATTATCGAAAATGATTTTTACCTGATTTCCCTGACTGTTAGTTAGCCACTGGAGGTTTGCCTTAAAGATATCTAAATGATACAGCTTTTGTCCATCAGAGCGCTCTTTCCAATACCGTAAACACGGTTTGCCTGTTGCAGGGTGTTTATCGACCAGATCGTCAATTTCCAGAGCATATATTGACTCAACATTCATACCCGTTACTTGAAGTAGTTTCAGTAGAAAGGGAAGCAAGTGACTCATGGTAACTTTGCACAATATTCCCCAGGATTCATAAATATCTTGGTAATAAACACCATGACTACTAATGATTTTGTAGAAAATATTACCGGCGGGCGTTTTTCGAAAATCATAAGAACTTGTAATGGGTATGCAGTCCATTTTGTTCTCAAAAATCCAACGAGCATCGTCCAATGTGAGAATCTCATTATCTCTTTTTTTAAGTCTCTCTTTGTCATCGATAACGGCTCGACCTTTACCTGTTTTTTGATAAGGTTGAATTAGCTTTAAGACTTTGCTGATATCTTTATCTATTGCTTTTCCGATCTGCTTCCTATCGATTTCGCTGTAAGGCTTGTATCGCTCCGTTACCCTTGTGTGATAGCAAAATGCGCTAGGCAAATAGAACCTTTCAAAATTGGGAGTTTTAATTTCGATAGCTTTGTTCAAAATATTTTTATATGTGCTTTGCAAGACGTTTGCATAACGATTATGTAACTTTTCGCATAACATACAGCGCTTCAAATAAGCATGAAATTCATTCAATGAGAATTCGTTTAATTCTTGGCTGAGGTAAATTGGTTCGTTATCAAACTTTTCTTCCATCAATGCTGACACATGCTTGAAAGCTGACTTAATATCACTTTTGTATGACTGACTAGTTTTAGTTTTATAAACTGAAGTGAATAAGTGCATAAGTTGCCGATGCGGTGACCCTTTTGTGGGCTGTGCCAGTTCACTAAAACTATTTAACTGAATTGATAACAACTCCTCCCACTCGTTCATACAGCGTGATGCAATATTCATTTTTTGTCCTTGATGGATATTTTTAGTTGTGTCCTTTCTACTAACCGCTCCATTCGCTCTGCTTTTGTAATCAACTCACCGTCGCTATCTGTTATTGTTTTATATAATTCCAGCGGTATTTTCGTATAAACTTCTGTACTGCTCAGGTAAGCGTGACCAAGTGACTTTTGTACTACAGCAAGTCTGTCAACATAGGTTTTACCTATATCGGGTGATTGAAGTAAGTCGTATGCGAAACCGTGGCGAAGTTTATGAGGAGATATGTGCTTAGATATTAACTCCCTTTTTATAGCTCTTTCCGAAACTCTATCGAGCAGCTTAGATAAACACTTAGGTGTAATCGACCCCCCTTGAGCGTTAAAAAATGCAGGAGTTTCATAGGGAGATGGATATTTTCTTGCGTACTTTTTATATAGTGGTGATGAATGATACCTATTTATTCTGTCTAGTGTGGCTCGACTTACTAAGGTCATTCGTTGCTTCTTATTGTTATGGCGACCTTTCACGCCTTCTATAGAAAGAGGTGCATAAGGGGATATAGTAGGTGTATCAGAGTTTCTGGATATTAGCTTTTGGCTGTTAAACTCCCAAGCATTTATAATGTCTTGCCTAGTTACATTTTGTAATTCAGATCTCCGGATTCCCGAATCAAAAATAAACTGAAGTATCAACCTTTCCCTTTCAGAGTTGCTTTGCATCATCAATGTTGTGAGCTCATCAATTGAACAAGAAATTACAAGTCTTTGCTTTACCGGCCCACTAATTAAACCGTCGGCATACGGGCTTTTCTCGATATATGCATCTCGAAGCTCCTGGTTTTGATAAAGAAACTTGTGAATGAATGCTTGGAGAGTCGCATCTCTATTTCGGATCGTAGCTGAAGTCAGATTATGGATGGTTTTTAGATCTGCCAGGTACTCTTCGATAACATGCTTCGAAACAGTTAGGAAGGCCTCATCAAGTAATGTGCCTTTAAATTCTGGTCTCTTTTTCAGGTAAGCCAAAAAATAGGTTAGATTCTTAGCGTAAGTTTTAGCGGTGTGGAGGCTTATTTTATTGTTTCTCAAGTTGTGGGAGAGAAACTCGGAAATTAAAGGCAGCACTCTTAGTTCTTCATCAAAAGCCGCAACGCCGGTATATGAATCAGATTTAGATAACCAAATACCATCATCTTCATTCAATAAAGACTTAGATAAATCAATGGGCTCTTTGTTTGATACAAAAGAACAGAACTCTTCCATAAAAACGTACGTTATCCATTAGGACTGTGCAGTTTTTAAGCGTAGTAGTAAATTATGATTTTAGAAAAGGAAAGGAGGAGGTTTTTAGAGCGTAATGTGCAGAATATTAATGAGGGTATAAATGGATGCCGTCGTATTCTTTGCCCATAAATTTTTTCAAGCCCCACACCCCGAAATCCTCGGCAACTTTGTGGTCTTCATCGCTAAGCAACTGGAAGTTTAGCTCTTTTTTAGTTTCAAAGTTTTTCAGCTTTTTGACCGGATCGGGGCTGATCCCGACAGCAACCGTATTGTGCTCGCTAAGAGCCGCTTTGTGATCGCGCAATTGCTCGGCCTGCACAGTACACCCAGGAGTAAGCGCTTTCGGGTAAAAATAAACTAACACCTGATGCTCTTTTAGGAGTGCTTCTAAGCTGACAGGGTTGCCGTCTTGGTCTTGAAGGTTGAAAAGAGGGGCTTTATCGCCTGCTTGTAAGGTATTCATAGTGATTCCTTATCTTATTCGTCTGAAAATGTAATCAATTTCAAGGCGTTGCGATAACGCCTCAAATGATACTTTAAACGCGTCTATATCTAATTCTTGCGGTACGTTAAATTCAAGCTCGCAGCGCATGTATGCCTGCTCTTCTTTATCGAAGGTGTCTGATTTTAATGAACAGATGCTAATACCGTACTCGGCAAAATAGCCTGTTACTTGGCTCAGCGTACCTGGGGTATCAACGCCGTGATATTCGAGGTTGTAACCGCCACCATATTGCTCTGCATTATGACTTGAAGTGCGCTTCATCATTGTTAATAAGCCCAGCTCCATGCCCGTGGCTGGCAGGGTATGCTCTACGCGACTGATGGCCGCCATGTCGCCGCACAGCAACATAATGAAAGTAAGCTCATTGCCTAAAATAGCGATTCGGCTATCGGTGATATTACAGTTACAGTCACTGACTAATTGCGTTAGTGCGCTGACTACACCGGGTTGATCTTCACCTATGGCGGTGATCACTAGTTGTTGTTTGGCTAATTCAGCCATGTTGTTCGACCCTTGCTAAGAGAAAACGAAAACCTTTAGATGGCCGCGCAGTTTAGCACAACCAGCGGTGTTACGCGCAACTTTTAGCCGTGACCGAGTTTATTCGCATTTGCACGGCGTCTTTCTTGTTTTTACAGCAATGTAAAAGTACCATAGTGAAAATTTTTGCCATACCGCTGATTTAGATGAGCGGTGGCGAGTGTCGATACTCTGCTTAATACCGCTTGCAATGGTCAATGGATCAGTTGTAAGTGCACCAAGTTTTAACCTGACACTGAACCAATTACGTCTCACCGACTCAAAGTCTGTAGAATAAAAAAAGGTGAGCATAGGAGATAGATAACGTGCAGTATTGGATCCCTAAAGCATTGATGTTAAGTGCCTTAGTCAGTTTAAGCGGATGCGGTATTTTTACCAGCGAAGCACATCATCCACGTAATTACCGTACCAATGAACCGGTGGTGGCCCCTGAAGGGCTTGATGCACCGCGCCAAGACCCAACCTATAAAATGGATGTTGCCCGTTACGATAATAGCGAACAAGCCAAAGCAACAAAGCCGCCAATGCAAATAATGCCGCTTGCTGAGGGCAGTTGGCTGGATGAAAACGAAAAGCTGGCCCGTGTATATTTTGACAAAAACGAAGGCATCGAAGATCTTGATGAATTTATTTGGCACGCAATTGAGGGCGTTTTATCTGACTACAACACACAAGCAGTAAGTGCGGATAAGTTAATCGGCACCGTGGAAACCGATTGGTTTTCAATCGTGCGAGTTGAAGAAGGGTGGTTATGGGATGACGAGATAGTCGCTGAGCAGCGTTACAAGTTCATCATCGAGGAGAAAGACCATCAGCGCACTGCCGCTTTGCGCGCAGAAATGGTGGACTATCGCTCAGACGATGTACCCCTGACGCCACTATTACAACAGCGTCTTGAAACTCGTGCGCTCAACGCGGTCATTTCGGAGTTTGATTATCGCTATCGTCAATTGAAAGTAGAGCTGCGCCAGCGCCAAGGGATCATTTCTCTGGATATGGGTTTTGACAACAAAGGCAATGCGGCACTGGTCACAGAGCAAGCTTACAATGTCGTGTTTGAACGCTTTGCAGGTTTCTTGGAGCGGCTGCAATTCACCATTGTCGAGGTGGATGTAGATTCAGGGCGAATCATTGCAGATTACACCAAGCCAGAAGCCAGCGTTTGGGACTCTATCTGGGGCGAGGAAGCCATGCAGCTACCGCTTGAAGATGGGCAGTATCAAATTTTGATGAGCACTACGCGCGAGGGTGGCACCAGCATTACCTGGATGGATAAAGAGGGTGAAGTATTGCAACCCGGCACCATGAACGACTTGCAACAAGCGTTGGTGCAAGCGCTGCGAACCCGAGGAATTCAAATATAACGCCTGATAAGCAGGCCATGAAGGAAAAGAGTGTCGTGCTCTTTTCCTTTTTTCATGTATAGAGCCCAGTAAATGGGCCAATAATAACAATGAACAAGTAACGATTATGACAACAAGCCAACCCCGTTCAATGGCCAGCACTTTGCTGACCTTCATTATCCCCTCCTTGATAGGGGTATTTTTGTTTATGGTGCCTATTCCTTGGGAAGGGGAGATAAAAATCACTGTGGCAATATTGGCTGATATGCTGCGTGTGTGGTTAGCGCCAATAGCCAGTACCTTATTGCTAATAATTATCTGTGGAACCGGGTTGCTCTCTTTACTTATGAGTACTGTGCAACCTCGGTCGTTGTTTGATAACACATTAATCCGGCATCTGTTTGTTGTGACGCCCGTGTGGTTGGTGGTACGCCTTTTGGGCATGATGTTTATTGTGATGACCTATTTTGAATTAGGTCCAGTGGCGATTCATTCCGAGAACACCGGCGCATTTGTTATGAATGAGCTGCTGCCGCTATTGCTCACGGTGTTTATCTTGGCTGGTTTTTTGTTGCCGTTGTTACTTAATTTTGGGTTATTAGAATTGGTGGGCACGCTGTTTACGAAAATTATGCAGCCGCTCTTTGGCGTGCCAGGGCGCAGCGCGGTAAACTGTGCGGCATCCTGGTTAGGGGATGGCAGTGTCGGTATTTTGATGACTGCGCGCCAATACGAAGACAAGCATTACACCCAGCGTGAGGCCGCTATTATTGGCACTACGTTCTCAGCAGTGTCGATTACCTTCTGTTTTGTGGTGATTGGGCAGGTACGATTAGAGCACTTATTTGCGCCGTTTTACCTGACGGTATGTGTCGCTGGTGTGGTATGCGCGCTCATTCTCCCACGTATTCCACCACTGAGCTTGAAAAAGAACACCTACGTGGACGGCAGTACTCAAAATCAAGATGATGAGTCGCACTCGGCGCAGAAAAACCTTTGGCGTCAGTCTTTGGATATGGCCTTGCACAAGGCGCGCCATGCCAAAGGGGTTAAGGGCACGGTACAAGAAGGTGTGCACAACGCATTAGACATGGTTTTTGCCGTGTTGCCTGTGGTGATGGCGGTGGGTACGTTTGCTTTGATCATTTCTGAATACACCCCGGTCTTTACGTGGCTAGGTAAGCCTTTTATTCCTTACCTTGAGTTATTAGGGATCCCCGAGGCCGTCAAAGCATCGGAAACCATCGTTGTTGGCTTTGCTGATATGTTTATACCGTCGATTCTAGCGGCATCGAATATTGACAGTGAAGTGACGCGTTTTATCATAGCCGCAATGAGTGTCACGCAGCTGATTTACATGTCAGAGGTGGGGGCCTTACTATTGGGTAGTAAAATACCGGTAAATATAGTTGAGCTATTTATTATTTTTATATTGCGAACGCTGATCACCTTACCGGTGATCACGCTAATGGCAAACTGGCTAGTGGCTTAGTCTTTGTCGCAGTGCTCATCTTGGGCACTGCGCTGCTTTTCTTTCAGGCGCTGTCTCGCTTTCTCAACAGGGTCTTGATTTAGGCGTTTCATATCCAGTTTGGCGGAGTGTTTGAGCAGCGCTATATTGCTCCCGACGAAGCCAAAAACGGCGACGATAATTAGAATAACTTGCCAAGTTTGCATTGCACTGTTCGCTCATGTATTAAGTGAAGGGTAAGGCTGTGCCCTTTATAACTGACACCACCGTTGCCATGCAACATTAACAAACATTTAGTGGAGTTTTCCCAAGCAATGGAAAAGGTACTAATTTGGCCTGAACACTATCCGTTATTACTCAAGGGGCTTATTGAGCAAAACGGCGCATTTATTTTAGACGCCCTTGAGGCGTGGCCGGCGTGTAGTACTAAAATCGAAGACAATGTCAGCACCACGGTGTTACCGCCTATTTATTACTTGGTATGGTTGGCGCCAAGAGACCCATTTGACGAGTGTACTTTCCAGCATATCAGTGACTTTGATGAGCAGGCCCATCAATATATTAACGCCGCGCGAGAGTATTTTCTAAATAATGAATACACCAACGAGCAAATAAGCGAGTTTTTGCTTGAACGTTTGAGCCAATATGCCGATGTAAATGCCCAATTGGCGCTAGAGTCGCCGATGTCATTGGCGCAATTGTTATTTGAACAGCGCTATTTTTCGCTGTTGGAGCAGTTGCTAGCTCGCGGCGCGCTGCTCTCCAGTGCGGACATTATGCTGGTCTGGCAGGAAGTAGACTTTCGAGCTAAGTTCTCAGCGTTTTTACCACAGTGTGCAGCGGATAAAGACACCGTACTCGATGCCGCCAAAGCCGAATTGGTGCAAGGTAAAGACTTCTTCACCTTATTGCAGCATCTATCGACCGACGATAATTTGCAGCATCTGCTCGAGCAAGCGCTATTGGCACACTTACAAAGTGAGCATGCTAAACAAAGCTTGGCTATGCGCTTTGTTGAGCAAGGTGCGAAAGGCAGCGAATATAACGAGCAAGGACAAAGCGCACTGATGCTGGCCGCTGAGAAAGGCTTTGTAGCGGTGCTTGAAGCCATCCTCGGCGATGCCTCGATGGATGCTAAAGATGAGCAGGGCAATACTGCTTTACACTATGCTGTGGCAGCCGATAACAGCGCATGTTTGAAGTTGTTGTTGCGCGCCGGGGCTAACTTTCACGCTAAAAATAACGCTGGGCTCAGTTGTTATCGTTACGCCGTGGAGCGCAACCGAAAAGAGCTGGTGCGCCTAATGGAACGTGAATTTGGAATTAAAGAGCTTTCACCACAGGGGCAGTACATGCGTGTTGCCAAGGTGCATGTATTGCACGCTTTGGTGGTGATGTTGCTACCGCTGCAGCTGTTTTTCTTTTTTGATGAGAGCATTGAGCATAAAAGCGAGCTCACCATCGCGTTGACCATGTTTTCCATGGTGGCGATATTTTTTGCTATTAGCTTAAAGCGCTGTGCGTTGTATCCACAGCTAAAACACCCCTTTGGTTTAGGGGTCATTCGCATGGGCTCGGTATTATCCTTGGTGGCCCAATTAGGCCTGTTATCGGTCGTTGCCTTGGCGTTTTTAAGCCAGCTGGCGGGGTAGAGGCACTTTTAGGTCGTTCTTATGCAAACATGCCGAAGCGCAGAGCTCTGGCATGTTTGCGAGCTTACTAACTATCTTTGTGGTGGTTTTGGCGATGATATTCTTGTGCGGCCTTCTCCTGGGCTAGGTCATCTTTAAGCTTACCTACTTTTAGACCCAATTCTTGACCGCGATGTCGGGCATAGTAAGTACAACCTACAAACATCATGCTTGAGAGTATTAACTCAAGAATGACCCAAAGGCGCTCGTCGGGGCTGACCCACAACAAGGTAAAACCATGAATAAAATAAATCATGACCACAAAGTTGGCCCAAGCATAGGTGTAAGGTTTGTCTTGAATAATGCCTTTCAATGGCAGTAACAACGGCAGAATATACAAACCAAACGTAAATGCCAGTGAATAGTCAGTGCGTGGTACCAAGACAAACATCCACAGCGGCATTAGAATTAGCAGGCCAATGTAGCCGGTCAACGCCAAAAGTTGGTAGCGTTTAGTGATCGGTTTTTTTGCAATATCAGTCATTAAGCTTTCTCGTTAACGTTGCTAAGCGCTTGCCCAGAGCTTGGCATATCTGTTTTTCATCGTTGCTCAATTGAGCGTTATTGTGCGCCCCAGATACATGGCTTGCCCCGTAAGGCGCGCCCCCTGAGGTGGTGCTACTCAATGCCGGAACGTCATAAGGCACCCCCACCAATAACATGCCATGGTGCAGGAGCGGCGTGGCCAGGTTAAGCAACGTCGCCTCATTGCCTCCATGCATGCTACTTGAAGAAGTAAACACACAGGCTGGCTTATCAATGAGTTCGCCTTTAAGCCACATCTCGCTGGTTTGCTCCCACATCGCTTTTGCTTGCGAGGCCATCATGCCAAAGCGAGTCGGAGTGCCAAAAGCCAATGCAGAACATTGGCTGAGCTCGACTAAGTCTACTTGAGGGTGCGACCCATCCTCACTGACGCAGCGTATTAGCGTATCAACGCCTTGTGCTTCAATGCTGTCGGCAAGTTCCTCGGCCAATGCACGAACACTGCCACCGCGAGAATGGTACAGCACTAAAATAGGTGCCATTTACAGCAGCTCCAAGACATTTTCAGGAGGACGTCCAAGAACGGCTTTATTGCCATTTACAACAATAGGACGTTCGATAAGCTTTGGATTGTGATGCATGGCATTTAACAGCGCCTGTTCGTCATGCTGGTTTTTTAAATCAAGCTCTTTGTACGTGTCTTCTTTGGTACGCATTAATTCGCGGGCAGAGCTAAAGCCTAATTGTTGTACCAGTGTGTTTAGTTGCTCTACGCTGGGGGTATCGTCTAAATACTTGATGACTTCTGGCTCTACGCCTTTTTCCTCGATTAGGGCCAAAGTTTGGCGTGATTTAGAACAACGTGGATTGTGATAAATAACGATAGACATAGCTTCCTCTTGCGGATGTTTTGCCCTTGATTGCTGTGAGCTGGCCACAACCATATTGGCCTTGGCAGTGCAGGCGGGGCCGATAAATTTATACCTATAGTGTAAAAGATACGTGCGCCCGTTGATAGAGGCGCACACATTGTTGCTTCAATTTGCGCCACTGAAGTGGCATATGCGTTATAAACGAGCGAGCTCTTTTTGCATTTGCCGGTATTGCGCTAACAATGCCTTCAGCCGTTTATGTTTAATCGCTTCATTCGGTTCAATATGATTAAGGGCTTTTTGAACTTCATCAGCGGCTTTCATATACGCCCCCACCTGAGCCATTAAATCCGCATTGGCCTCATGGTAGGCTGCTTTGTCGTCTTGGCGTCGGTAGGTAGTGGTAAGCAGCTGCTTAGCCAAAAAGTGGTCTGGTTTTTCCAACGTAAAACTACGCAGCAGTTCAGTGGCCAGCGCATAGTCCTCGGCTTCAATTGCAGCGTGGGCGTAGTTTAAGGTTATAACTTGGTTGTTTGGCCGCAATTGATGAAATGGGCGCAAATGCTCAAGGGCTTTGTCGGGCTCGCCCTTGCCAACATAGTAATCGGTTAGCGTATCCAAATAAAAAAGATTACTCGGGGCGCGTTCCAACAAGGGCGCGAGGTATTGCCATGCTTGGTCGAACTTTTTCTGGTCGATTAAGGTCAGCGCCAGCCCGTAGTGCAATGCTGACTTGTCGCCATAGGCGTTCTCCCGCAGTAGTTTATTAAACTGCTCTTGCGCTTGTTGTGAGTCATAACCGTAGCGGGCCAGAATGCGGCTTTTCGCAAGGTAGAACTCTAAGCTTTGGCCATATTGACGCTTTTCATATTGCTGTGCACGCAAGCGGACATCACTGATCCGGCTTTGTGGTAATGGGTGGGTAAGAATAAATACCGGCGGTTTTTGGCGGTAACGAATTTGCGCGGCCAGTTTTGTTAAAAACTCGCCAGATGCATGAGGGTCAAATCCAGCTTCGTATAAAGTGCGCATGCCGATTCGATCGGCCTCTTGCTCAGCCCCCCGGCTATGACTGAGTTGGCTCAGTGCGCTTTGTGTCTGGGTTCCGGAAATAATGGCCATGCCGGCATCGGGGGCAACAACGGTCGCTAGTATACCGGCAATCAGCCCGGCAATAGTAACCCCAGAGTTATCTTTTTGTTGCTGTAAACGCCTTGCTAGGTGGCGCTGAGTCACGTGCGCAATTTCATGCCCGAGCACAGACGCCAATTGACTCTCGTTATCTGCTTGAGCGATTAGCCCGGTATGAACGCCAACGTGCCCGCCATAGAAAGCAAATGCGTTAATATCTTTGTTATTTATCCAGAAAAAAGAAAATGGAAAACGCACATCGTCGGCGTGGGAGACAAGCTTATTGCCAAGCGTAGTGAGGTATTCATCAAGCACGGGGTCGTCGATGACCGGCGATGAACCGCGAATTTGCATCATCATCACATCGCCAATAGCCCGCTCTTTTTCAATGGGCAGCACCTGCAAAGCCGAGGTGCCTAAATCTGGCAGCTCAAAGGTATTTTGTGCCTTTACTGGCATAAACGTTGTGCTCAATAAAGCACAGGACAACAAGATACGTTTAAAAGGCATATTATTCCTTGTGGTTATAATCATCTGGCTCCATCAACCTAGCCAGTGCGAACTCACTACCGCCAGCGTTGTGGTGCTTTTCGCACATTTTGTAGAACTCTTTTATTGAGACTCCGTTGTAGGCTTGAACGTTCAATTCGCGACGTAACAATTCAACCGTGTCATGCACGACTTTATGGGCATGGATGATCAGAGCTTTATCGGCTTCATCACCATTATCAAAGTAAAACGCGATGAATTTGTGCAACTGGCCGATGCGGATCACATGCTCCATAGTCGCCGGATCCCACACATCGAATTCCATTTTGGCATTGTCACGCACGTAATGACGAATTTTCTCGTCGCCAGCATAAGCATAAGCACTGAGCTCAAAGCCTCGCTCGGTAAAGCTTTGATGTAAACCGATACGCGGCTTGTTATCGCAGTGGATAATGCCATTATGATCTTCCTGCCCACCGAGTGTCTTCAGGTTCCAATTTCGTTTATCGAGTAAGCGCTTGATAGCTGTATCAAACCCGTGCTCTAGCAGGTTTTCAGACTCACTGAGGCTTTGTGACACCATATGGTAAAAAGGCGGCAGTTCACCCCAGTTAAGCTGTTTTTTATACCAATTGATTTCCTTTAAGGTCGGATTGGCAGGCAGCCTAGCTTTGTTATGCGACGTCGCCATGACACGCTTCCTTCATTTTCGCCTTATAGTATTAAGCATAAACGAATGTCGTAAACCTTTTAAGCTTTTTTACGGTATGATTAAGGAATCGGTATCATCTACTAACTATTTCTTTTTACGCTTAATCTCAGCGACATATTGGCATCGATAACAAGTGTTAAGCGCCAAGCAAGGTAATGTGAATATAATGGTGGAAGTTGATTTACGGTCGTTACGGTGTCCGCAGCAGTTTGTGCAATTTAAGCTCGCGCTAAAGCGTGCTCAGGGTGACCATCGTCGTTTATTATTATTGTTGAATACCAACACTCAAGAATTTACCGATATTGAACGGTACTTGAAAAAGCAAGGGCTGAGCTATGCGTTGCAGCGTCAACCATCGTTTTACCGCCTCATAGTGGAGATTTAAATTCGTGTTCGAATACGTGCGTTCGTGGTATCAAAGAAAGTTTTCTGACCCTCACTCTGTCACCTTATTGCTGTTGCTCGTTGCAGCGTTTGCCATTCTCTACTTCTTCGGTAACTTGTTGATGCCTGCGTTGGTCGCAGTGGTGGTGGCGTACCTCTTAGACTGGCCAGTGGCGCGCTTGCAGCGCTTGGGTCTATCACGACTCTTGGCTACGGTGGTGGTGATGGCTTTATTTTGCTCGTTAGTTATTGGCAGCTTATTTGGGATTGGGCCCGTGTTGTGGCAACAAACCAGTAATCTAGTACAAGAGGCGCCAACCATGCTTGAGCAAGGAAAACATTATTTGTTGCACTTGCCCATAGACTACCCAACTCTCATTTCGCCCGAACAGGTCCGTTCGGTGGTCAGCAGTGTTGAGTCTAAAGCGGTGGAGCTTGGGCAAACCTTGGTGTCATTTTCTTTAACCTCACTTAAAGATGTGGCCGCATGGCTGATTTATTTGATATTAGTGCCACTACTGATATTTTTCATGCTCAAGGATAAGGCGCAGCTGGTCCAAAGCATGAGTTCGCTGCTGCCCAAACAACGCCGTTTAATCCATCAGGTGTGGATAGAAATGAACCAGCAAATTATGAACTATATCCGAGGTAAAGTGTTTGAGATTGTGATTGTTGGTGGTGTGTCGTTTGTGGTGTTTACCATTTTCGACCTGCGGTATGCGGCGCTGCTGGGTGTGTTAGTGGGCTTTTCAGTTCTTATTCCCTTTATTGGTGCGGCGTTGGTGACTATTCCTGTGGCTGCCGTCGCTTTGTTTCAGTTTGGACTCGGTAGCGAGTTTTGGTCAGTGCTCGTGGCCTACGGCATTATTCAAGCACTTGATGGTAACGTGTTGGTGCCCTTACTCTTTTCAGAAGCAGTGGACTTGAATCCGGTCTTTATTATCGTCGCGGTGCTGTTTTTTGGTGGCCTATGGGGTTTTTGGGGGGTCTTTTTCGCAATCCCACTGGCGTCACTGGTACGTGCGCTTATTAATGCGTGGTCTAGCAGTGCTGATGAACCCCATCAAAGCATGCCCAAAGCGTTAGTCGAGGAAATGAACAACGATTAAAAATATCGATAGATTGCTGCTTCTATGCAGCAATCTCCTTTTACTCTTTACAAGCTCCCCCTGCTGCCGCACGAGTTATACGATAAACTCATAAGACCTCGGTTTATTCGAACAAATTAGTCTTACTGCGTTGAGTGCTTATGTGTACAATGGTTATAAGTTATAGCTAATAGTAATATAGTGTCTTATGTCGCAGCGTTTCTTCACCCAGCCTAGCCATGATCTGGTTTATCTTGATGCCAATGCCACCACCCCGGTGCTGCCGTGTATTGCCGATGTGGTGTCACATACCATGCAAGTGTGTTTTGGAAATCCTTCAAGCTCTCATATAACCGGTGTGCAAGCGAAATATTTATTGGAGCAAACGCGCAATAAGGCACGCCAGGTGATAGGTGCGCAAAATGGCGATATTCTTTTCACCTCAGGTGCGACCGAAGGAATTCAAACGGCAGTGGTATCCACGCTGCTGGCAAACCGTCATAAAGCCACCGAGCACAGTGTATTGCTGTATGGGGCGACTGAGCACAAGGCCGTGCCAAATACCCTGAAGCACTGGAACGAAGTATTAGGGCTTGGGGCAAAAGTTTTGGCGATTCCGGTGGACAAAGATGGCTTGCTAGATAGCCAATTTATTGCAGAGCACGTGGGCCAAGCATTAATGATATGTACCATGGCGGTGAATAATGAAACCGGCGTATATCAAGACTTAGTTGCACTCGAGAAAGTGATCCGAGCGCATAATCCGCACGTGTCTTGGATGGTCGACTGCGTTCAAGCTCTTGGTAAACAGGCGTTGGCCTTAAGTGATACCACAATTGATTATGCCCCTTTTTCTGGGCATAAACTCTACGCACCTAAGGGAATAGGCTTTTTGTATATTCGCGAAAATAGCCCCTATACCCCATTCATCGCCGGAGGGGGTCAAGAAAGTGGTATGCGCTCAGGAACAGAGAACCTACCCGGTATCGCCGGTTTGTATGAACTATTTGAACTACTGCTAGATTCTAAGCAAGCGGTGTTCAAACCTGTGTGCACCTTGCATCAATACCGCGACCAACTTATTAGTGCCTTAGAGCAAACCTTTGGTGATATCACCTTTAATGCGCCTTTAGCATCAACGGTGCCGACGACACTGAACTTTTGCGTTAATAGCCTGACTTCTAAAGAGGTGATGGATTTGTTCGATGCTGCGGGGATCCGCGTTAGTGGTGGCTCAGCCTGTAGCTCTGGGGCATCGCGCAGTTTCGTACTTGATGCCATGGGTGTTAGCGACTGGCAAAGCGAAAATGCCATTCGTATGTCTTTTGGTCCTGCTGCCAGCGCTGCAGATATCGCTTTGGCCTGTGAGCGCATTTGTGCGTTAAAACCAGTGCTTAGTAATCATTGTCTCATCGTCTCTGATGCTCATCAGCCAGAGCAAGAGGTCTGTGCACTGGGGCTTACACAATTGCGCCATCAAGGCAGTTGTTGTTGGCTATTTGTCGCTGACAATAATGACGCAGTAATCATCGACCCCATTGTTGAATTGGTGCCTCGCCTGACTCGGTTAGTTAAGCAGCAGCAATTGCGGGTCAAAGCCGTACTAGAAACTCACCGACATCAAGATAAAGACTCCGCACGCTCGCTGTTGGCGCAGCGCCTAGAAGTCGATGCGAGAGGTGAGCTTGGGTGGTCTCATGGTGATACTATTGCTCTTGGCTCACACCAATTAAGCCGTGTTACCACGCCAGGGCACAGCAGTGACAGTGTCAGTTATTTACTTTCTCAAAACGAGCATATTGAAGCCTGTTTCTGTGGCGATTTGCTTGTTTGGGGTGGCCTGGGCAGTACTCAATTCGACGATGCCAGTTGCGAGCAAATGGCGCAGTCGCTGAAATTACTCAGTCAATTACTTGAACAAAACACGGTTATTTGCCCAGCGCACGACTACGAACAGTGTTTTGCCATGACCTGGCAGGCACAATGCCAAGCCAGTGAGCTGTTGGCAGCCTTATTGCAAGGGGATATTGATCATGAGCAGTTTGCTTTGCGTAAAAATCAGTTAGATCAACGCCAAGGCGAGCAATGCGGCGCCTTATGTGGCTTTAGCCTAGCCCCCGTCAAGGCAAGTGGGGCACAGCTGAGCGCACAGCAGTTGCAGCAGTTACTGCATGAGCACAGCGACAGTACTGTGGTACTTGATGTACGTGAACCCTATGAACACGGCGCAACGGATATTTGCAGCCTATTTACGTTAGCGCCAGAACAGCTTATTAATATCCCACTTAGCCGGCTCGCGAATGCGTTGTTGACGCAACAGCTGGACAAAAGTAAACACTATGTATTGATCTGCCGTACAGGGAATCGCTCTGGGCAGGCTATCAGTAACTTAAAAGCCTTGGGTTTTGAGCACGTGTATAACTTGCAAGGTGGGCTCGCACTTGTATGATGGAAGGGTATTCACAGTCCAAGGAACCTTTATGAGTCAAGTGTTTATCCGCGATGCGGTGATCAATGATGTGCCGCTTATCTATCATTTTATCAATCAACTCGCTATTTATGAGAAAGAGCCGGACGCGGTCACTGCCACTGAGCAGGACATTGAGCGCACATTGTTCGGTGAAGGAGCGACCGCCCATAGTGTGATTTGCTTTGATAGTGAGGCGCCTGATGCTGAGCCAATCGGCTTTGCAGTGTACTTTTTCAATTATTCCACTTGGTTGGGCCGCAATGGCCTGTACCTTGAAGACTTATATGTTAGCGAAGATAAGCGAGGTCGAGGTGCAGGCAAGGCATTGATGCAATTTCTTGCCCGTCGCGCGATTGAAAAAGACTGTGGCCGTTTTGAGTGGGTGGTGCTCGATTGGAACAAGCCAGCGATTGACTTCTATGAGAGTATCGGCGCGCAAGCACAAGGTGAGTGGATTATCTATCGCTTAGATGGTGAGCAGCTGCACCAGTTTGCGCAATGAGGTTAGTAAATTAAATTTATAAATAAAAATGATTTGCATTAACGTTTGTCTGTGTTTAAGGTAGTGATATGACCCACAGTGACGTGAATGTAAATCAGTATGAGCCAATCTTCATTAACTGACTTGCCTTGGGTGCAATCCGCACTCACCCCTTGGCAAGTCGATATTCAAGCCGGTAATCACGCATTCAACGCTAAGCAGTGGCACCTCGCCAGAGATAAATACACAGTTGCTTACCAACTTAGCTATCGCTTGATGGCGCAATTTTTAATGTTAAAAGATGAGGGCGTGCGTTGCCAAGCATTGGCGCAATGTAGCCCTGCTATGGTCGTGGCTGCCCACAACCTTGCAGATACTTACATTCGCCTTGGTAACCTAAGTGGCGCTGCACACACGCTTACTCAAGTGCATGCCAATATGCTGGCGTTGCGTCAGCACTCTGACCCAAGTGTCATGCACATCGGCGCTATCCATAGTGATAAAACGTATGCGCAACTGATGCACTTCGCCAAGCTCTATGGCCCCAACCCTGAAACTCATAAGCAACTACAACACGCGCTTAATCAGCACAGTGTTACACACCCCACTTTTCACTAAATAAGGAGTGACGATGGCATTTCAACTTCCAGAATTAGCTTACGGCTATGATGACCTGGAGCCTCATATTGATGGCCGCACCATGAAAATTCATCATACTTTGCATCACCAAACCTACATCAATAAGGCCAATGACGCCTTGAAAGACAGCGAATATGAGGGCAAAGGGGCACATTGGTTGTTGCGTAACATCGCTACGATAGACGAGGCACTGAGACCTGCGGTCCGTGATCAGGTGGGTGGGCATGCCAATCACAGTTTGTTTTGGCAAGTGATGAGCCCCTCAGGTGGCACGCAGCCACAAGGGGCGTTAGCTCAGGGTATCAAAGGTGACTTAGGGAGCTGGGAGGCATTTAAGAAGCAGTTTACACAGGCGGCATTAACGCAGTTTGGAAGTGGTTGGGCATGGCTGGTGGTTGATAGTAGCCATCGACTTCAAGTGGTCAACAGTGCCAATCAAGATAGCCCACTAATGGATGGATTAACGCCTATTCTAGGTTTGGATGTATGGGAGCATGCATACTACTTACAGTACCAAAATCGCCGACCAGAATATATTGAAGCCTTTTATGAGGTCATAGATTGGCCAGCGGTGGAGGCGCTTTTTCATCAAGCGACAGGGCGCTAAGTTAATTTTATATTGAGTGTAAAATCTGGCTAGGTATTCACGCATTTTACGATAAGCTGATCACAAGACTTAAAGTAAAGTGAGTGTAGAGCATGTATCCCCCAGATATCTGCCAAACAGCCCGGATGAGCCGTGACAAGCGCTTTGATGGGCTCTTTTACGTTGCAGTGCGTAGTACCGGCATTTATTGTCGGCCTATTTGCCCAGCCCCTGCGGCAAAAGAGCATAACGTGCAGTATTATCAGCATGCACATCAGGCAGCCTTAGCCGGCTTTCGACCCTGTTTGCGCTGTCGCCCCGACGCCAGCCCAGGCAGTTACCCTTGGCTGGGCGCGCAAACAACCGCACTGCGTGGCAAAAAGTTAATTGATCAAGGGCAATGGCGTGAGGGCGGGTTACCCGCGCTGGCGGCGCGCCTAGGGGTGTCGCAAAGTTATATAAGTCAATTATTCAAACGACATTATGGTATCGCACCTGGCCAATACGCACAGTTTGTTCAGTGCCAGTTTGCCAAACAGCTATTGCAGCAAACACAGCTAAAAATTACTGACATTGCATTCGCTTCAGGCTTCAACAGTGTTCGGCGCTTCAATGATGCATTTAAACAGCTTCTAAAGCTCACTCCGAGTGATATTCGTAGTCGAACGTCGCCTGCGCAGCAGCATATTAATTTGTTTTTAAGTTTTCGCCCGCCTTATGACTGGCCTGCCATGCAACAGTTTTTAGCAAAGCGGGCGGTCGACCCTGTAGAGTGGGTTGATTCTAACAGCTATGGTCGCACCTTTGAGTATGCATCCTGTAAAGGCCAGTTTAATGCTGTTTTTGACCGGGCGAAACAAGGCTTTTGGGTTGATATTACTCTCACTGATTGGTCTCATTTACAGGCTGTAGTAGCGAACATTCGCCGTGTTTTAGATTTGGATGCCGATACCGAGGTGATCAATCAGCAACTGCATCGTGCTTTCGGGGAGTGTCTGCCGCTTAAACAAGGACTCAGGCTGCCAGGGATTTGGGAGCCGTTCGAAGCGGGCATCAGGGCGGTGTTAGGTCAACAAGTCAGCGTGAGTGCTGCAAGACAGTTAAGCAAAACCTTGGTGGCATCGCTCGGTGATGAAGGGCGCTATTTTCCAAGGGCTCACCAAGTGGCGCAAAGTGAGCTTAGCTTTTTTAAAATGCCCGCAAGGCGTAAACAGGCGCTTATTGATTTAGCCCGGCATGTGAGCAGCCATGGTATTGACGATATAGACGCCTGGTTAACCATAAAAGGTATCGGCCCTTGGACTGTAAACTATGCGAAGATGCGTGGTCTGAGCGACCCTGATATCTATTTAGGGGGGGACTTGGGGGTCAAAAAAGCGCTGCAACACCTGCCGAACATAAATCCCGAGGCCTGTGCACCGTTTCGTTCTTATTTAACCTTTCAGCTATGGCAACAATTATGACTATGTACCAAACAACGCTAGGGACGCCGATAGGCGCCTTGTTAATCCAAGCGACCGATCATGGCCTGTGCTATGTCGGTTTTGATATGGGCCGTGCCCAAAATGGCCTTAGTTGCAACAACGACTTGCTAAATCAAGCACTCTATCAGCTACAGCAGTACTTTGATGGTGCTCGGCAAACATTTGATGTGGCTATTGATGTCGCCGGCACTGATTTTCAAAATCAAGTGTGGAATGCATTGATGACGATAAGTTATGCGACTACGTGCAGCTATGGTGATATTGCCAAGTTATTAGATAACCCAAACGCAGTGCGTGCCGTCGGCGCGGCGAATGGCAAAAACCCTATCAGTATTATCGTGCCTTGCCATCGCGTTATCGGCAGTAACGGTACGTTGACTGGCTATGCCGGTGGGGTGGACAAGAAACAATGGTTGCTAGCGTTTGAACAGGCCCACTGCGACGGCTAAACTAAAATACAATTAATCCAGCTAAGTGGTCTTAAATGGTCCGGTTCCTCCTTTTTATGGTGGTTATAACAGTTGTTTGTTGCCGCGTCGCATTGGCAGCTAACAGCAATCTGCGAATAACCCTCTGTTATGAGGACAAAGAGGTGGTGCCGTTTTACATGGGACAAACCCGAGAGGTGCCTACCCACAACCCTGGTGCTAATATTGAAGTGATCCAACAATTACAGTCACGCCTAGAGAACGTGCGTTTTGCATTTATTCGCAGACCTTGGAAGCGCTGTTTAGATATGGTCGAAAAGGGCGAAGCGCAAGCATTAATAGGCAGCTATCGAAAGCAACGACTCTCTCGGCTGCGTTATCCTATGATTAACAATGACGTTGATACAGGTCGTGCACTGAGTAAAGTGGGTAGTTGCTTTATTGGCAATCGTGAATTTCATGAGTTCTGGCCAAGAAGGCACTATTTGCAACAGCAAGGCGTGGCGATTGCCTTGCCGCATGGTTACGCTATTGCCCAGCGCTTAAACGATCAGCCAGTTTTTGTGCATTTTGTTTTTTCGCAGCAAGACGCTTATCGGCTACTGGCAAACAGGCGTGTACACGCAGTGATGGATTTTTGCCAAGTCGGTAATCAGAACCTATACGTTGAGCCCGCCGATATCCAAGGGGTGAGCCCACTTTATCCGCCTTTCGATGTGCACTATGGCTATCTTATCTTCGCACCAAAATTTTACCAGGCACACCCTCACAGAGTGGAACGTATATGGGATGCGCTAAAAGGCTTGGATACCACGGCTATTTACCGACGCTATCTACAAATTCGCGATTAGTGTTTGTTGTTTAAAGCTCTCTAAGAGGAGATATGACTTTACTAAAGCCTTAGTGTAAGCTTGGCGCGCGAAAAAAATGGATAACAATCACTATGGCTCAACTCTATTTCTACTACTCGGCGATGAATGCTGGAAAGTCCACAACCTTATTGCAATCGGCTTTTAACTATCGTGAGCGCGGTATGCGCCCTATGATTATGACTGCCGCGATAGACGACCGTTCAGGTGTTGGTAAGGTTGCATCGCGAATTGGCTTGCAGGCCGATGCCTATGTCTTTGACGGTGAGTCTGATGTGTTTGCACTTATCCAACAGCAGCACCAAATCCAGCCGGTAAATTGTGTGTTGGTGGATGAAAGCCAGTTTTTGTCGAAGCAACAAGTGTGGCAGCTGACCGAGGTTGTCGATCAGTTACGCATACCCGTTTTATGCTATGGCCTACGCAGTGACTTCCTTGGCGAACTTTTTGTCGGTTCACAATATTTATTAGCCTGGGCCGATAAGCTGGTGGAGCTAAAAACCGTATGCCACTGCGGCCGCAAAGCCAACCACGTATTGCGCTATGACAGCGAAGGAGCGGTGGTTGCCAGTGGCGACCAAGTGCAAATTGGTGGTAACGAGCGCTATGTTTCCGTGTGTCGTAAACATTATAAGCAAGCGCTCAATGACCCGAGTACCACTTAGCAAAGCAATTGTTCTAAGCGTGCTTGACGTTCACTCTGTGGCATAAAGCTCCAAGCAAGAAAGCGGCTGACTTTTTGCCCTTGGGCCATATTCACCACCTCAATATTGATGGCCCCAGCCTTACGCAAAGTGTTTTTGAGGGCCCTGAGGTTGTCTTTTTTTGAAATCAATGAGCTAAACCACAGTACCTGCTCGGCATAATGGCTGCTTTCTAAAATCATATCGCGCACAAAGCCAAGTTCGCCACCTTGGCACCATAGCTCATTGGCACGACCGCCAAAGTTGAGGTGCGCCCCTTTTGCTTGGCCTTTCAGATTACGCCATTTGCGCTCGCTTCCGGCCTGTGCGCTTTGTTCGCTGTCGTGAAAAGGCGGGTTGCACAGGGTGGCGACTAAGGTATCTTGGGCTTTAACTATGCCGTTAAAATAACTACTTGGACGTTTTTGTTGTTGTACCTTGATAGGTAATTGATTGAGTTGTGCTAACTGCTTAGCGAGCTTGACAGACTGGGGGTCGATATCACTGGCAACAAACTGCCAGTTAAATAGTTTATGACCTAAGATAGGGTAAATGAGCGATGCGCCGGTCCCCACATCCAATACCCTTACTTTATGATGCGCGACATCTAAGCCGCTGTCGTTGGCAAGTAGGTCGTGTAAGTGGTGCACATAATCGGCTCGCCCGGGAACCGGGGGGCATAAAAAGCCGCTGGGTAAATCCCATATATCAATGTGATAATGGTGCCTAAGCAGTGCTTGGTTGAGTGTTTTTAACGCGTTCGGATCGCTGAAATCGATACTTGGCTGGCCATCGCGCCGAGTAATAATGTGGTTCTCTAAGCAAGGTAAGCTTCGACACAAGGCGTCGAAATCATAGCCGTTGGCGTGACGGTTCTTCGGATGCAAGGGCAAACTCTATTCGGCTAAAAGCCCCATTATAGAGAAAATCACCTTGTTGCTGTAGTGCTTTGTGATGGACTAAGAGCGTTACATACGCTCATATTGCTCATTTTTAGTTTCATGACTTTTCTTTACACCTCTGGCCTATTCATCATGCGAGCATAGCTGTTGTGGCTAAATAGTGACTGAATTATGTTACTTGTTGATAACATTTGATGCTGGTACGATGAGTGAAAAAGAATAAGCAATATCAAGTATGAGCGATATTATTCAACAGTCGGTATATATTGATTACAGTGAGCAGCAAACCCTGCATTTGCGTTATATTGCGCAAGATAACGCCACAGGTCCAGCCATCTTTTTTATGCATGGTGCTGTTGAAAATGGCAAGATTTTTTATACGCATTCGAATAAAGGATTAGCGCCTTTTTTAGCTAAACATGGATATCGATGTTATGTCGCCGACTTATGTGGTCGTGGCGAAAGCAAGCCATCAATAGGCCCTGGGGCCAGTTATGGGCAAACCGAGGCCATATGTCATGAAATCCCAGCGTTTTTGAGCAAAATAACGGAGCATGCCGGTGAATTCCCTCGTTTTTGGGTCGCTCACTCTTGGGGCGGAGTGTTATTCAACAGTGTCTTTGCTCGCTTTCCTGAATATATAAAGAAAGTCAGCGCCTGTGCGTACTTTGGATCCAAGCGCTCATTGTATAACCGTCACCCTAGTAAATTTCTTAAAGGTAATTTGGTGTGGTATTGGTTGGCACCAAAAAAAGCGAAAAAACATGGCTATTTGCCTGCGCGTAAACTGAAGTGGGGCAGTGATGATGAAACCGTTAAATCACACTATCAAAGTATGCAGTGGGCAAAGGTCAGGCCTTGGATTGATACCGACGATGGTTTTGATTATGGCCATGCTATCAAACGCTTAGCGTTACCGCCAACGTTGCACATCGCAGGGGTTAAGGATAAAGCGCTGGCACAACCCATAGATATAAAGAAGTTTATGCAAGAGTCAGGTTGTGGCATCCAAGAATTTAAGTTGTACGGGCGCAGTCATGGCCATCACCATGACTATGGCCATATTGACATGCTTACTCATCCCCAAGCGCAGCGGGATCAGTTTCAGGATGTACTGGCCTGGTTTTCACGCTACGGCTAAAGCATTCGCTAAAGGCTTGCTCATAGTCTTTGTAAGCTTTGTTCGCATCTTTATAGACGGGTTCACGCACTTGATGGCGACTCAAGGTCGTCACCGCGTGATGTGATTCAAAATAGCGCAAGCATTGTTGTGTGTAACTTAACTCCAGTTTACTGAATATTTTACGTAGTGACTGTTCAGGTTCTTGCACTAATTGTTCGTAATGTATCGTGATCAGGTTCTCACCCAACGTGTCTCGCCAGTGTTGCATCAAGTTATCATAGCCTTCGTAGTAGCGAGCTAAGGTGTCCATATGGCAGAAGAAGGGCTCATTGGCGCCAAAGTAATGACAAAATACCGACCAAGCCATGGGCTGGAAATTACGTCTCAAATCGATAAACACGGCATTCGGCATCAGTGCTTGAATAGCTCCGAGAGCCTGAAAGTTAGCGGGGAGTTTATTGATCACGACACGGTGAGCGAGTTGATGCTTGGTGAGTTCATCAACGTACATCTGTCGCAGTCGGTTACGAATATCGGTGTTTGTATTGGCCATGCATTGTGGGAAAGGAGCTTCATTGACCGCGCTCAAATAAGCCATCAGTTTGGCACTAATAACGTCGTTTTCACCTAGGCTTGCTATGCTTGGGTGCTGACACAACATTTGCTCTAACAGGGTGGAACCTGTCCGTGGCATGCCAACAATAAACACCGGAATAAAGCTGGCCTTTAAGGTGTCTTGTTGCTCAGCAATAAAGGTTGTTGAAAACTGCGCTATGAGCGTGTTGATGTACTGCTCGAAGCCCTCGCCTAAAGGCGTACACAAGGTATATTGCATTTCATTGGCTAAACGATAGTGAGCAAAGGCCTGAGTTTTGTCACCACTGTTATGATAGCTTTTTGCCAAGCTGTAATGCAGCACCACTTTGGCTTGCGTGCTACGGCTTGCGCTAAGCAGAGTGTGCATATGAGCAATCTGTTTAGAAGTAACATTATTACCTTTCAGTTGGCTTAACTCATAGTATATGTATGGGGTGACCGGGTGATCGGGGCAGCCCAAGCCATTGAGCAGAGCCTGCTTAGCTTTTTTGATATAGCCATAGGTAAGATGGTGCAGGGCTAAGCGATAAAAGGACTCGCCGTTATGAGGAGCAATTTTGGTGCAGTAGTGCAGTACTTCATAAGCATCACTACGTTTCTCTAGGCCGTCAAATGCATCGGCAAGCGCAAATAAGGGGTCGAGTACTTTAGGAAGCCTTTGGCAGGCTTTTTGTAGCAAATAGACTGCCTGGGGGTACTTTTCTAAGCGGATGGCAATGCGACCCAAACCAAACAGTGCCTCGCCTTGATTCGGGTCGGCTTCAAGCGCCGATTTAAAATGAAACTCGGCTTCCTTCAGTTTATTTTCACTTAGCAGCTGATTAGCGCGCTCTAAAATAGTCATAGTGATTCGGTAAAGCTTTTTAATTCAACATACCGTGCGGCCTGTGTCGACGCAAGCATAAAAAAGGCGGGCTTTACGCCCGCCTGTGATGTGGTTAATGCGCTTCTATTAGAAGCTATAAGTCGCTTTTACGTAGTAATAGCCACCATTGAAACCAAACGGCGAGGTTTCATAGTACAAGCCACCCCAATTGTTATTAGGAATACCTGTACGGTCCTCGAAATCTAAAGGCTCTGCCTCTTGGTCGAAGATGTTTTGTGCACCCACAGATAGACCGATGGCTTCGGTGGGGTAGTAAGTCACCTCTGCATCCACCGTTACTGCGGCATCGGCCATTTTTGCTGTTTGGTCGAAGTCAACATGAACACCTTGGTACTCACCGAAGTAATTCACGCGCACAAAGCCAGAGAATGAATCCCATTGTTGTGACCAAGTTGCTGTACCACGATGATTAGGTAGGTCTTCTTCTAGGCGTTGTACTTTAAAGTCGCCGGTAATATCACTGAAGCTGGTCACTTCAGTTTCATTCCAGTTGTACGCCAAGCTAAAGGTTGAGAAACCATCGAGTAAATCAGTGCTGTAGTTGGCTACGATATCAACACCCTCAGTGGTGGTGTCGAAGTCATTGGTGAAGAAACTGACCTGTGCAAGTTGGTCGACATTCGGCACACCTGCTTGTTTTAAGATGTCTTTATCTTCATCGCTAAGCACGATTTTTTCTGATTGACTGATACGGTCTTCTACATCGATGTTGTAGTAATCCATGGTTAGGTAGAAATCACCGTTTTGGTAAACCGCACCGAAGGTATAGCTATCAGACTCTTCCGGCTGTAGTTCTTCACCACCGAGCTGAACCGCAATCGGGTTAGTTGGTGGTAACAGCGCCGAATCAACCAACACGCCACTGCTTAGGTTCGTTTGCACGTTACTAACGTTCGCTTGCCCAACAGTAGGCGCACGGAAACCAGTGCTTAATGAACCACGCAATGAGAACATGTCGTTAATAGTGTAATGACCCGTTACTTTGTAATTAGTTGTTGAACCAAAGCTGTCGTAATCTTCATAGCGCAGCGCCCAGCCCATTAAAAAGTTCTCAGTGAATGGTGTTTCGATATCAATATAGGCTGCATAGTTGCGGCGTGTGAATTCACCGGCTTGTGAAGGCTTAAAGCCAGGGAAGCCGTTAGAACCAATACTGAAGCCTTGCTCTGTCAGCGGGCCGATTTCAAAAGAATCTTCATCGCCAGCGATCACGGTGAAGGTTTCTTCACGCCACTCAATACCACCGGCAACGTTGGCATCGTAATACAAGCCCCAATCAAAGGTTCGGGTGATATCGAAGTTAAATGTTTTCTCTAGCTGCTCGTATTTACCTGGTGAGAAATCGCGCGGTGTTTGCGGACCTAAAGAGGCATTTACGGTGTCATAGAGGAAGTAGCGTGAGGCGTTATAGCCCACTGAGCCACTGGCATCATAGAGCCAACCTTTGAGCCAGCCATCGGTAAACTCACCTTTCACACCTGCCGTGAATGAGGTGTCAACGATATTACCGCCGAAGTTTGGCGTAAAGCCACCAGGCAGAATTTCATTAAAGGCAAAGCAATCAGGGTTATTAGCAACGCCATTAATGTACTCTGGGTTGTCCAGTACGTTATCGTCGATTTGGATATTGGTTGGGCAGTTGCCGCTCATATCGCCAGTTAAATCACCCACCAGCAGCGTTTCACCGCCATCGTTGGAGTACACACCTGGGCGTGTATGCGGGTTACGATAATAGAAGCCACCACGAACATCACGCTCAGAATAGTTACCGAACATGTAGAACTCATCATCATTGGTTAGCTCTAAGCCAACATTACCAAAAATGGAAATGTCGTCTTCAATCTCTGGGGTACCCCAAATTTGTGCTGGGTCGTCAATATCCGGCACGCCCGCCGCTGTTAACGCAATCGCGTCAGCGCGCTGAGTACTGCGACTTGTCGCGTCAGCATTTTTATATTGGAAGCTTAAGTTAGCGAAGCCGTTATCAGTGAACGGTAAACCAATGTTACCGGCAATTTGAGTGCTATCACCGTCGCCTTCGTAGTATTGCCCATGACGTACTTCAAACGTACCCCCTTCGCTGGCATCTTTAAGCACGAAGTTCATTACCCCAGCAATTGCATCCGACCCGTACTGCGCCGCAGCACCGTCGCGCAATACTTCTACTTGTTTCAGCGCGATGCTTGGGATCACTGAAATATCAGGGCCTTGTGCACCATCGTTAATACCACCGCCTAAAAATGCGATGACCGAGGCGCGATGGCGGCGTTTGCCATTGAGTAAGACTAGTGTGCTATCAGAGGGGAGACCTCGCAAGTTGGCAGGGCGCACAAGCGTTGCTGCGTCACTGATAGGATTACTATGTACATTAAATGATGGAACAGTGCCTTTAAGCACTTCTAACATATCGGAATTACCCACCTTACTGAGCTCTTCACCGCCGATAATGTCAACCGGAACAGGAGAACTACCGATAGAGCGTGGTGCAGCACGTGACCCTACGACGGCGATTTTTTCAATATTTTTCGTTTTTTCAGCATTGCTATCGTCTTCAGCAAGTGCATTACCGGTGTGTAGCAGCGCTACCGTTGATGTGGAAAGAAGTGCGCAGCGAACGGCTGCTTGCAGAGTTCTGTATTTCAACTTCATATTGTATCCCCCAGTTAGTATACAGATTTATGATTCTTTGTTGTCATTGTGTATAAGGTATCTATACATGTTGTTTACAATAGATTCAACACAACAATAACTTTTGTTACAAAATATTAGACCTAAGTGGGATAAATTGCATGGTGCTAGCGTCTAGGGGTTATCTGTGTGACAATCATTTAGTAACTACTTAGTGAAGACCTTATGCGCATCTATCGTTTATTCCATCGCGCTCCAATCCGCGTGCTGCTTATTTCTCGGCGGCGACAAAAATTGAAATTACGTCGCGCGATGGTGACGGTGAAGTGGGCCTTGGCGCAAGAACGCCAAGAAACAAAAGAGATGCTGGATATTTACCGACGCTACACGCGTGGTAACGCCACTAAGCATGAACTCAAAGTGGCAAATGAACAGTTTGTAGATATTTTAAAGGGGCTGGGTTTAGGCGTGTTTGCAATACTGCCATTTGCTCCTATTACCATCCCCCTTGTTGTTAAAATTGCCAAGCTGGTAGGGGTTGAGGTGTTACCTAGCTCGTTCAGTCACCCTAAACCACCTGCTAAGAATTCATCCCGCTGCGACGACAGTCCCCCTCCTAAGGACTAGTTTAGCCACTGGCGTGCCCAACTAGGCGGCGCTCAGCTAACTGCCCGGTTGGGTGGGCAGGGCTGTGTTGTTGTCGATATACACATTGCGACTAAGGGGATCAATGTAAAGAAAATCGCTGTCTGGTGCGAGTTCATATTCGTTTCCAGAAATATGTACTCCATCGAAAGAAGCGTGATCAGAGTAGCTGTAGGTTCGCACAATATCACGCCAGTTGGTTTCCTCGGCGAAGTGGACTTGCTCAAAACGGTTATCGCGCACGGTCAACGCGTACACAGGGCGCAGTTGCTCTCTGCCAAGACTATTTAGACGCAGACCAAATCGAGTGTTATGAATAAAGTTTTTCTCAAACATAATGTTATCCCATGGAATTTGTCGGGGAGCTTGAGAATTCGGGTATAAGTTCATTACAAACCCATCGATGTTCATAAAGCGATTATGAGCGACCCACAGATCTGAGTAGTAGCTCACCTCAAATGCGGTCTTGTTAATATCCTTAAAGGTATTGAACAACACATTCGCAGTTTGTGCTGGCGCACGAGTTGAAAGCTTAAGGGTACAACTCTCAAATTCATTGTCCAACACCACAATATCATTCACCCCTCCCACGTAAGAGTTTGTCTGTGCTTGTGTTGTTGTCACTTGCCGACACTGACTAAAGCGGTTGCTGGCGATCATGACTTCACGGGTATTGGTGGTGAAATAATCGGCTTCAGGCCCGGAGGTCACTCGCAAAGCGGCATCACCAAAGTTGCTAAACTCATTGCCGATAATTTTTACGTTTGTAGCTGAGGCGATATACACGCCTTGTTTGCCCCAGGTGCTAACTTGGTGACCGTTATGGAGTCCTTGAAAATGTAACGAGCTCAAGGTGAAGTCTTGCGCTGGCTTAACGTAAAGCAAGTATTCTCCAGAAAAGTTTGCACATTTTTTTAATTTACTCTGTGTAAAAGAGCGCAAGGTGATTTGCTCACTGTGTTGCAACACTAAGGTGGCGCACACATCGTACGTGCCCTCAGCAAAGATAAGCGTGTCACCTTTGGCCAGTGAGTCGAGGGCGCTTTGTATCGCTACGCTGTCATCTTGTTGATCATTGGCTGTGGCGCCAAAATCGCCGACATGCACATTTTCTGCGTGGGCAACGAAAGAAAAAAGTAAAAGAAAGTAAATAAATCGCGTCATGATGGATCCTTGAAAATAGATAATTCAAAGTCGTGGTTCTGACTGGTAATGCGATGTAGGGAACCGGTTACCTTTAGCATAGTGTGCCATCCTCAGAGTCTCAATGTATTTGCTTAAAAGCACGCTAATACAGCGTAAAATGTTCAATCGGGCGATAGACCAAGCCTTGCTCATCACGGGTCGACTCAAACAATGTAAACCTATGCACTTGCATGTCAAAAGCTGGCATCGGTTGAGCAACTGTGGGCATCGCTTTGCATTTTCTTGCTAGGGTGATGTGGGGGCGATAGCGTCGATGCGGATCTTCAATATCATGTTTCTGTGCTATCTCTTTGAGGCCATAGTGCAGTGTTAATAACGCGTTAGGTGGTGAGCTGGGGCGAAGGTGAAAAATGCCATTACTGGGCCACCAATCGATGTCTGCCACCTTTAAGTTAAACTTCCTAAGCCGCAGAGTTCTCACTTCTTTAATCAGCGCAGCCTCCGTATTCAAAGGGGTATTGCCAAGAAATAATAGGGTTAAGTGCCAGTTTCGTGGTTGCGTAAAGGCTTTATCGGCGATGACATGGTGTTGTAGCCAGTGCGCGAGTGAAGACTTTGCCTCGTTGCTTAAGCCCAGGGCAAAAAACAACCGTCGGCTGGAAAGTGAAGACGCCATTACTCATCCTATACCAATTATAAGGCGAACTTGATATGCTGAATATTATCAGCAACCAACGATGAGTCTGCAATGAATCTTTTGGTAAATACGCCGCATAAGGATAACGCGCCAATCCCTTTTTATGTTATCAATCAAAACAACTTAGAGACATGGTCTGAGCAACAGGACGACTTTACCCGAACTTGGGTATTGCGTTCACTCGATGGAGGTCAAGGCCTATGTGTTGTGCCAAATACCGACAATGGCGAACCTAAACTGGCAGTCTTAGTCAGCGATAATGAGCAAAGTGTGTGGGCCGCTGGAGACAGTGTGAACAAGTTGCCAGAGGGCGATTATCAACTGACTGACTGCGCCAACGAACGTGATATTGCCCTGGGTTTTGCGCTCGGTGGCTATCAATTCACTGGCTATAAACAAACGAATGCACCGAAAGCGCGTTTACTCATAACCGATAAGGCGTTGTTCGATGAGCTGATAGCCAGTGTTGAGTCGACAAACTTAGTGCGCGACCTTGTTAATACGCCTGCGGCGGATATGATGCCTCAACACTTAAGTGAAGTCATGAGCGACTTAGCTGAGCGCTACAATGGCCAATTCTCACAGTGGATCGGTGATGAGCTATTAGAGCAAAACTATCCGACCATTCATTTGGTCGGTCGTGCCAGTGAAAACAAGCCGCGATTACTTGATTTGCGTTGGGGCGATAAAAAGGCGCCTAAAATCACTTTAGTAGGCAAGGGCGTATGCTTTGACTCCGGCGGTTTAGATTTAAAGCCTGCGGCGGGCATGCGTTTAATGAAAAAAGACATGGGCGGTGCAGCGCATGTATTGGGCCTTGCTAATATGATTATGGCAGCTGGATTAAACGTGCAGCTACGGGTGTTAATTCCTGCAGTCGAAAATGCGGTGTCACGTAATGCGTTTCGCCCAGGTGATGTGGTTAAAACCCGTAAAGGCATTACCGTTGAAATTGACAATACCGATGCCGAGGGTCGCTTAGTATTGTGCGATGCGCTTGATGAAGCGCAGCAAGATAACCCCGATCTTATTATGGATTTCGCCACCCTCACCGGCGCTATGCGAATTGCTCTTGGCACCGAGTTACCCGGTTTTTTCAGTAGCGATGATGGCATCGCTCAGGCGTTGACAGAGGCTGGCTATCAAAGCCAAGACCCAGTATGGCGTATGCCACTGTTTGCTCAGTATAAAAACTTGTTGAAAAGCGACGTGGCGGATATGAGCAACTGCTCACAAGGGCCATTTGGCGGCGCCATTACCGCAGCGCTTTACCTGCAAGAGTTTGTTGCCAAAGAAACACCGTGGGTGCACTTTGATGTTATGGCCTGGAATGTGCGCGCACTACCAGGTCGCCCGGTTGGTGGTGAGGCTTTTGGTATTCGTGCTGCATACACCATGTTGCAACAGCGCTTTGGTAGCTAAGAAAAAAGTTACACAAAAGGCCGCGTGAGCGGCCTTTTTTAATGTTCAGATAACCAGGCGATTGCCGCGCGGGGGTCGTCGAAATATTTAACTTCGCCACTAACAAACCAATTTGCAACACTTGCCGCGAAGCTTTGCCACTTTTTATGGCCGTACAAGGCTATGCGTTTAAATTGCTTACGATGAATAACCCCTAACTTAAAGTCATCCCACATAGCTCGTGTTGTAAAACCGTCTAGCTGACTGGCGTCGATGAAAACATCGACAATGGGCTCGTCAATATCAGCCAAGGCTGAAGCGAATAATGGCGTCAGTAGTTGATAGTGCTCATGATTCAACGTACCGGTCAGTACTAAGGCGATATAGATGCACTGCTGGTGGCGCTCTATATCTACTTTCAAACCGTCTTTAGCCATAACACTGTTCCTATATAGCTTACGCTCAAGGTAACCATAGCGGCATTTATGAAAGTTTTAAAGTAATTGGGCCACCATTGCAGCCCATAGTCGCGTTACCCTTGTTGGCAGGCCGTTACCGCCTCGGCAATGAGCTCTAACCCAGTTTGCGAGCACTCAGGTAACGCCGCTTGACTATCACGCACTGGAGTTACACGCTCACCCCACTTTATGTAACTGGCTGCCCATGTCAGGCCAGCGCCGAAGGCGGCTGACATGATATTCGCGCCAGGTTTGACCATCCCTCTTTCTACAGCCTCACACAAGGCAATAGCAATGGTTGCTGCGGAGGTATTGCCGTATTCATCGATATTAACCATCACTTTGTCATCGTCTACTTTTAAGCGCTGTTGAATTGATTGGATAATTCGTAAGTTCGCTTGGTGTGGGACTAATACATCGATGTCATCGAGGCTAAGTTGTGCCTGACTCAACACATCGTCGCAGGCTACACTCATGCCTTTGACGGCACGTTTGAAGATTTCCGGGCCAACAAAGTTTAAATCAGACCCGCCAATGGTCTGGTATTTATTCACGTTGGTGCCAAAGTTACTAATATGCAAAATTGAACGGTCGCTGCTGTCACAGCCACTTTTGCTCGCGAGTAACCCTAATGGTTGCTCACTGGCTTGCAGTACCACCGCACCCGCGCCATCGCCAAATAACACCGCACTGTCACGCAGGGCCCAATTGACATACCACAGCATGCGCTCGGCGGCGACTACAACAGCGGTTTTAATCATGCCTGCCTGGATTTGTGCCGTGGCCATTTGCAGCGCATATAAAAAACCAGAGCAAGCGGCGTTACTGTCACACGTAGCGGCTCCTTTGGCGCCTAAGCGTTGTTGCACTTCCGAGGCTGTGTTGGCGACCATGGTACTTGGTGTGCAAGTGGCGACCAGCACGAGATCAAGCTGCTCGGCGTCAACGCCAGCACAATCTAACGCGCGTTGGGCGGCCACGGTTGCAAGCTCAGCAGTGCTTACGTGGCTAATATGGCGGGCTTTAATACCGGTGCGAGAGCTGATCCACTCATCTGAGGTATCAACCACGGTGGCAATGTCATCGTTAGTAATGCGTGCTGGTGGGATACATTTGCCCCAGCCAGTGATCTCTGCATAGTGCATAAAAATTCCTAAGGTTGCTGCGTCGGACGTTTGTTTATTCATCTGGCCCGATCTCTTTGCTATGGCAACTTTATACCAAAATGCAGCGTTTTGGTCGAGTTATACTGGTTTGCACCGGCAAAGTATGTTCAGGTAAAAGAAAATAATAACCAAGGAAAAACAATGAAACTCATCACATGTGCAAGCTTACTTTTGGCGTTATCAAGCGCAAGCGCTTGGGCGCAAAGTACATTGATTTATGCCGGTAAATTACTCCCAGCGGCCAATGCCGATGTTCTTGAGCGGCAAACCCTGGAAGTAGTAGACGGTCGTGTCCAGGGCATTCATGAAGGCTATGTCAGTGCTCAGACGTTAGGCTTGGCCGACGCGCATACTATTGACCTTAAGGAGCAATTTGTAATGCCGGGGCTAATAGATTTGCATGTGCATATTAGTTTTGAACGTGATCCTCAGGCTGACCCTGAAAGGTGGTTGAAGGAGGTCGAGGCCGATCAGGCGTTACGTGCTACGCAATTTCTTGGCAATACCCTCAACGCGGGGTTCACTACCGTACGTGATTTGGGCAGTTATAACGAGGTGATTTTTCCGCTGCAACGAGCAGTAGAAAGTGGCGTAATACAGGGGCCACGTATTATTGCTGCAGGTGAGGCGGTGACTCCAACAGGTGGCCACGGTGATTTACATGGGTATAGACAAGAGGTGCTTGATGCGTTTGCTCCACGCATGGGCGTGTGCAATGGCGCCGATGATTGCACACGGGCGGTGCGCGAGATTGTTAAAGCCGGGGCGCAAGTTATCAAAATCACGGCCACCGGCGGGGTATTGAGTAACACTCAAGCGGGGCTCAATCAGCAACTGACTGATGAGGAAATGAAGGCGATTGTTGATACCGCTCATAACCTTGGTCGCCCTGTGACAGCTCACGCACACAGCGCCCAGGGGGTTGCAGCTGCACTTCGCAGCGGAGTCGATTCTATCGAACACGGCTCTTATGCTAATGACGAAACGGTGGCGCTGTTTAAAAGTACGGGCGCTTACTTAGTGCCGACATTGTTAGCGGGGATCTCTGTGAGTGAGGAAGTGAAGCACAATGATAAGGTTCCTCAGGCTATAGTAGACAAAATAACGCAGGTCGCCCCGGTGGTGAAAGCATCATTCCAACGGGCTTTAGATGAAGGCGTGAATATCGCATTTGGTACCGACTCCGGGGTATCCCGCCATGGAGATAACGCCCGCGAATTTGCATTGTTAGTTGAGTATGGTTTGTCGCCCCGTGAAGCGTTGGCGACTAGTTTAGAGCAAGCACCTAAGCTATTGAATATGGGCAAGGAAGTTGGCAAATTGCAAAACGGATACTACGCTGATGTAATTGCTGTTGCGCAGTCGCCATTAAAGGATATTTCGCAACTAAGCGCAGTGACCTTTGTCATGAAAGAAGGGAAAGTCATCAAACATCATGAGCAAGATTAAAGCGCAAACGTTGGCGCAACTGATTGAGTTAGAGAGAACTTTAATGAGCGAAGAGGTGCGCAGCAATGCCTCGCGATTAAATGAGTTGCTTGATGAACGTTTTATCGAGGTGTCGGCCGATGGCCGGCGCTTTGATAAGGACAATGTGCTTGCTCGGCTACCAAAAGAACAAGCCAAGGGGCGCAAACCCACCTTTCACAATCAAGATTTTGAAGGGCGTATGCTGTGCGCTGATGTCGCTCAGCTCTCTTACCGAGGTGCGCTCAGACGCATCAAAGGAGGGCAATGGCACTACTCTGTAAGGATGTCGATATGGTGCCTGAATAGCAATCAAGATTGGCGTTTAGTTTACCATCAAGGCACGCCTTGTGAGGCCTTCCAGTTAAGTCGGTAACGTCGCCGTAGTCACCCACTCTGTGCTTTTCTCAACGCCAGAATAACGATAGACTTTCGTTATTCTTCACCTCTTAGCGCTGTTATTTTGGACCTGCTATTACAATCCAGCATTCGCCGTGTGTTATTGCTACGCAGTGTCGCCATTGCACTGCAGTTACTGGCGGTGCTCATTGCTTACTATGTACTTGATTTTGCGTTAGCACTCTTGCCGCTGTTGAGCATCATCGCCGTGGAGTCGCTATTTCAGCTGCTGAGTGTGGTGGTGCTACGACGACGCATCCACAGTCGCGCACCGGTGGGCGCCGCCACCGTAGTGTGGCAATTATTAGCTGATATCTTGTTTTTAACCTTGCTGCTTATGCACAGTGGCGGGGCGACCAATGCCTTTGTATCGTTGTTGCTGTTGCCGGTTATGATTGCTGCTGTGACCTTACCTGGGCGTTTAACGGTGTTGTTAACCGTGATTGCAATTGCTGCTTACTCGGCCTTAGTGATGATGATGCCATTGCATCATCAAGGTGAGCATGGCATGCAAATGCGCCACCATTTTATCGCCATGTGGATAAACTTTGTACTCAGTGCAGTTGTGGTCGCCACTCTGGTTAGCGCATTGTCTCGCACTTTGGCAAAACAACAACGCGCTATTGCCCAAAGCCGAGAAGAGCAGCTTCGCGCTGAGCAGCTTGTGTCCTTGGGCAGCGCTGCAGCGCAAGCGACCCACCAATTAGCCACACCGCTTGCAAATTTGGCGCTGTTGCATGATGAAGCAAGGGAGCTAAGCGCCGACAGTCCGACGTTACAGCCTGTGATTGATGATATGGCGGTGCCTTTGACGCAGTGTCAGCGGCAGTTAGATTTGTTTCGTGCCCGGGCGCAGCAACTGCGTAATGCTCATGAAAGAGCGCCACATTACCAGCCGCTATTACAGCTCGTTGATGAGATCCGACAAGCCTTCACGCTGAATTATCCTTCTCAGCAACTGCATTGTCAGCTCCCACATCAAGGTGAACATATTGAAATTATTAGTGACCCATTGTTGAGTGCCGCTGTGATTAACGTATTGGCCAATGCTGTGCGGGCAAACGAAGAGGTTGGGGCAGAGCGTATCACGATTACCATCCGCGACTCTGACTCTGCTCTTCATTGGCGAATTGAGGACCAAGGCCGAGGGTTTAGCGCTGAGATGCAGGCCTCCTTGGGCAGCGCAGTGATAGCGAGTAGCGATGGTTTTGGTGTGGCGCTGTGGCTAACCAACGCCACGATAGAGCGCATTGGTGGCACTTTGGCATTGGCTAACAATGAACACGGTGCATGCATTGATATCACTATTCCTAAGAGGCGCTATGAAGCTGTTACTGATTGAAGATGACCTGGCCTTTGCGCGAACACTCATGCGGCGCCTAGAAGCGCACACCCAAGCGCAGGCACATGCTGATTGTGTGCAAAGTGCCCTGTTCCAAGCACGACAGTTACGCCCCAGTCACATTATTTTGGATATGAATTTAAATAATGAGTCTGGACTGCAACTGCTTGCTCCGCTGCGCTCTTTGCTGCCGAGTGCGCGCATCATATTGCTAACTGGATTTGCCAGTATTGCCACTGCTGTTAAAGCAGTGAAGCTCGGCGCTGATGATTATCTCGCTAAGCCTGTGTCTATGGCACTTTTACTAGCCACTTTGGAGGATGATATTGTGCATTCACACGTTTCGCACGACGATGAGGTCATGTCTCCTGAGCGTTTGGAGTGGGAACATATTCAAGCGGTGCTGACGCGCAACAATGGCAACATTTCGCAAACAGCGCGCCAACTCAACATGCACCGACGTACCTTACAACGTAAGTTGCAGAAAAAACCGGTGGCAAATTAATCTTGCTGAGGAGGCTTTAGAAAAGAAAAAAGGCCAATAATAACGTGGCCTTTGGTAGCTATCACAAAGAGAAACTAACACCTAGATGGAGAGTACGGCCCTGTGCCTGTAAACGCTGTCCTTTATCTAACTCCCGGCCATCAACACGGTTTATGCCGTTGAGATGTGGCGCATAGCTGTGATCAAACAGGTTGTTAACCGCTGCATTGAACTGCCAATGGCTGTTGATATCATAATCTACACTCACATCAACGACACCATAGCCGGGTGAGCTCAGCTCGTTGTTATAGTGCGACACATGCGTTTGCGACTGGGCGAAGCGCCAACGCGCAGCCACTTGGTAATCATTGGCATAGTAATGGGCACTCAATTGGCCGTTAAGTGGGCTGATACGATAGAGATCGTCATTCACCTCATCGCTGCGTTTACCGCGCACATAACTAATCTGAGCATTAACTTGCCACTGACGAGAGAGTTGATACTCGGCGCTCATATCAGCCCCGTAAAGGTGAGCATCAATATTACTAAAGCGAAGCGCGCCTTGCCCAGACATCATCATCGCCACCATATTCACCAGACTGTCTTCACTGGGGGTGCCTTGGATGTAATTATCAATTCGTTGATAAAATAGCTGAGGCTTTATCGAGAGCCGCTCACTGGTGTATGACCAACCCACATTCGCTTGGTACGCCGTTTCAGGTTTAAGGTTGATATTACCGACATACGTTTTACCATCCGCAAGGCCCCCGGTTGCTTGCATGGGAAGCCATAAATAACGCGCTTGATAGCTCGCAGCCCGCTCTTTGATAGCGACACCGTAACTGAGGTCTGAGTGTGAATTCAACGTATAGCGATTATTGATGACCACATCGAAAGTGGTATCACTGACGCTTTTGTCTGCATCATTAAAACGAGTTTGTAAGGTTGCAACCGCTGGCATCATCATGGCCATGGTGGAACTTACCTTATCGGCATCGGCAACATTGTATTTCAACCGTGCGCCTACTGTTGTGTTGAGCTTGCGGTGGCTAAACGTGTATTCGGTGAATAGGCTATGGCGGTCATCAGCAACATTATTAAAGTTTTCCACGAAAAACGCGTCATTGTTTGGATTAGTGATGTCCGCATCATGACGGTTGATACTGCCATCATAGCCCCATAGCCAAGCCCCTGTTTGTATGTGGGCAAAGAGACTGGTACTGCGTCCTAAAGCCAGGGTATAACGTGCTTTTTGCGCGGTACTGAGGGCGCGCTGTTGGTAGTTATCCATACCATGCTCGCCATCTTGAAAGCCCACACCCCATAACAGCGTTGTGTCACTGATTTCGTGCTCACCCGATACCTCAAATCGTGTGGTGTCGATGTAATCAATATCCATAGGCAGCGCGGCTGTGCCGCTTTGTTTGGTATCGGTACGATGAATATTAGCGAAGAGGCGCCCTTGATTTAGGGCCGACGTGGTAAGCACACCATACTGGTGACGCTGATAATCACTGTTCGGAATAGCACCTTCCTTGGCCTCTTGTTCATCACTGTTACGCGTATCTGCGTAGGCGAGCCAAGCAAATTGGCTATTACCAGCGCCCCCAGCGAGGCTAGCATTGACTCCTGAGCCATTATCTTGCGCATTGATGCGGCCATTAACAGTCAATGGGCTATCGAGCTCAGCGCGGCGCATGTTTACGTCAATGGCCCCGCCAAGCGTGTCGATACCGGCACTGACCGGGGCAATACCGCGATAGATGTCCATGTTTGCAATAATGATGGCAGGGGTGTAACTGAGTGGTGTATCCATTGAATTGGGGCCTGCACCACTGAAGTTGAGGCCATTGCTGGCGACATTAATGCGTTGGGCAAACATACCTCGGTATTGCGCTAAACCTGTTATCGGGCCATTTTTGTTTACACCCGCACCAACAACACCATCGAGCCAATCGGCTGTGTCGGTTGCAAACTTTTGTGCCGGTATTTGCATTAAACGAGCACCCGTATCATGGTGTTGCGAGTGCACGGTGATCACTTCCATGGCCTGACTATTGACTGCGAGAAGTGCGGTGATGGTTGCGCCAAGGGCTGACTTTATCTTCATAATATCCACTGAGAATTGAAAAGCATGTCTGAATTTTCAATTGCTTAGGGGCGAGGTGCAATAACAAACCGCCACAGTGCGGCAATATGTCGCACTCCAGTGAGCAACGCACGAATTTTGCTCGTACGGTGTTCGCAAGCTACGCTTAGTAGGGTGTATTATTTGTGAGCCACGCTATGAATTTTGCAGATTTTAATTTTATTGCGGTGCTAATTGCAGCCCTTGCCACCTTTATCTTAGGCGGCGTGTGGTATTCACCACTGATGTTTAAAAATGCTTGGTTAGATGGGTGCGGGTTAACGGACATAGATTTGCAAAATGCGACAATGGGAAAGGTCTTTACCATCGCCTTTATACTCTCTCTTTTGGCTGCCTTTATCTTTGCGTTATTTTTAGGCCCTCGGCCTGAGCTCGGGTTTGCGGTAGGTGCAGGCTTCGCTGCGGGTTTAGGGTGGGTGGCTACGTCCTTTGGGATTAGCTATGTTTTTGAGCAGCGACCCCTAAAACTGTTTTTAGTGAATGCCGGATACCATACTGTGCAGTTTACCTTAATGGGGCTTATCCTGGGCTTATGGCATTAGAGCATCGCGCCTGACAATGGTAGACTAGGTTGTGTTGTCTTAAGGGAGGGAGCATGGCTAAACCGAACAAAAAGGGCCCCGTTCGCACCGTGAATATTCATTGTTCGCAGTGCCGCACTAAACTCTACAAATACCGCAAAGGCGGCAAGGGCGCGCTTATTAAATGTTTTATCGAACGCATAACTGAGGACTTCACTGAGCAGCTCGCAACCTGTCCGCAATGTCAGCAGGTTTTCGCTCGAGAGACTATGATCAGGGGCACCCCCGCACTGAAAATGATTGGCCAAAAAGTATTTATGAAATAAGCCTGCAAAGGATACGGGCATTTGTCCTTAAAGTGTATGAATGGCCACTGTTAAGCTCGCCCGGTTTGGTTTTCATCTGGAGTAAACAATGGATATTTTGTTCGATGTTATTGGCATGTCGGGCACCTTTTTAGTGGTAGGTGCATTCTTTTTGTTGCAGTTGAATAAGCTGCCTGCAACTGGCTTAGGTTACAACCTAATGAACCTATCAGGCGCCATTTTATTGCTAATAAGCCTTTGTTATAACTTTAACTTGGCCAGCTTCGTTATCGAAATTTTCTGGATAGCGGCGTCACTCATTGGTATCTATAAATACATTAAAGCGCGTAAAGCCAGTAAGCTTGCAGCGGCGCATTCCGCCTCATAAACACACCTTGGCGTGAAACTTCATTTGTTTTTATGTAAATATGGTGTAATTATTTAATTTATGAGTGATTTACACCGTATGTGCGATGTTCCGTTTTTGTTTCTATTTTACGCTCGTAGGCTCGTTTGTCTTTCCAGCCTTGGCTGAACAAGCGAGCAGCGATGAGCTCTTTTCTCTAAGCTTTGAACAACTGCTTGATGTTCAAGTAGATATCGCATCAAAAAGTGCAGAAAGCCAATCTTTGGCCCCTTCTTCGGTGACCTTATTTACCCGCCAACAAATTGCCCAGTTGGGTGTCCACAATGCTTATCAATTAATGAATTATGTGCCCGGCATGCAGCTGACTCGGGGCGACTGGGTCGGGGCCGTGCCAAAAGAGCATGCGCGCGGCGTGCATTTGGACAGTGGCAATATTCTGGTGATGATTAACGGTGAGCGCTTAAATGAAGTTTCCTTTGGTAAGGCCTCAGTGTACACACCTTATATTCCGGCGCAGTTAATTGAAAGAGTAGAGTTTATTCGCGGTCCTGGCTCTGCATTGTATGGCAGCAATGCGTTTTTAGGGGTGATGAATATTATCCTAAGTGACGATATCAATGCCTTGAGTGTTGGCATAGGTGAGAATGCCCGCCAGCAATTAACAGGGCAGTGGCATCAAGCAACGTCACAGGGGCGATTCTCTGCTAATATCGCGGTGGAAAAAACCAATGGCCAAGATTACGACGTTGCCGATAATGTCCGTGATCCACTGTATTCTGTTTTTGCTAATACCCAGTTTAGTACCGAGTACTTAACCATCAATGCGCGCTATCAGCGTACTGAGCTGAATGAATTTTTGAATTTAGGCGGGTATAGTCCTGATAATCGCCATCGCAGTGATAATTACGCCGCCAGTGTTGCCTATCAATGGTTGCAAGGCGATCACGATTTATCCTCCCAGTTGAGTTATGCCGAGCACCATATTGAAGCGCAAGGCTTAGTGGAGGGTCTTAATCTACCTGAAAACATGCCGTATTTTGTTGGTCCTAACTGGCAAAGCTCTGAGCTTAAGTTTGTCAGCGATTATCAGCATCAGCTTCATGCCAACAGTATGTTATTTGCAGGTGTAGAGCTGCGCCGAGACGAACAAACTCAAGCCGGCGTTGTGACCAGCTATTTCAATGATCAATCAGGCTTTATTGAGCTCAATAGTGAGTATTATGAAAACCCCTCGCGAGTACTGAGCCGCTATCGTGAGTTCAGTGATTTAGAACATCGCTTTGATGCCCAAGCGGGCTATGTGCAAGTGAAACAACAGCTTCCGGATTTCGGGCTCACTGCCTTTTTCGGGGCGCGCTATGATCATGTCAATGGTATTGATGCGCGTTGGTCACCAAGAGCTTCGCTTATTTACGAGCTGCCCAGCGGCGACACTCGCCATGTTTTAAAAGCGCAATACGGCGAGTCGTTTCGTACTCCGGTCACCAATGAGCTTTATTCTAACGATGATATCACCTCCGGTAATCCTAATTTATCCTCGGAAGTGATCAAAACAACCGAGCTGGTGTGGTTAGCTCAAGGCACACAGTGGAAAAGTGAGGTGGTGCTATTTGATAACGCCCTAGAGGATTTTATTGATTTGGTGATGGTCAATGAGCAGCAGCAAGCTTTTACCTTTGCAAATGTATTCAGCACCACTATGCAGGGTATTGAGATGAGTGCTCAATCGCAACTAGGCCAATATAGTGATGTGCAAATCAACTATACCCAGCTATTTGATGATCCCATTAGCCCAAGCTTTAAGCGCTTTGCGAGTGTGGCGGTGAATATGCAGCTTGAGACACTGACACTTAGCGCGAATGCCCTGTGGCGCGATAGTGTCGAAGTATTCGGTGCTAATGATAAGCGCTTTTATCAAGGTGCGTATGTGTTGCTCGGCGCAGCGCTGCATTGGCAGATGGATGAACACACGCGGTTGAGCTTAAAAGTAGAAAACCTTGCCGATAAAGATTACGATACCTTCGATGCGCGCGTGTTTGATGGCCGCGTACCCGGGTACGGACGTCAGTCCAGTCTAACCTATACTTATCAGTTTTAAAAAGCAGGGATATTCTAGTGAGCGAGCAGTTGTGTGTGCTTGATAAGGTGTTTTCGCAGTTTAAACAAGCCCATGAACAAGAGCCAAGAATGAGTCTTGTACAACGCAAGCAGGCGCTATTAGCGCTGAAGCATGCACTACTTGATGCACAAGAGCCATTGATTGCAGCAGCCAGCGAAGATTTTGGCTATCGCGAGCGTTTTGATACCTTGGTGAGCGACATTCTTCCTACGATAGAGGCATTGGACTACTGCCGTAAAAACCTCGCTAAATGGGCTAAACCGGAAAAGCGCCAGGGTGGTTTTGCCCACTTTCCCTCGTCATTACACGTACATTATGAGGCCAAAGGCGTGGTGGGCGTTGTATCGCCTTGGAATTATCCAGTGAATTTGGCGTTATCGCCCCTTGCTTTTGCCCTCGCAGCGGGTAATCGAGTGATGGTGAAATTGAGCGAATATACCCCTGCTGTGAATCAAGTATTAAAAACATTGCTTAGCTCTGAGTTGAAGCGCTATGTGGCATTCATTGAAGGAGATGCACAAGTAGGGGCCGCGTTTAGCGCTAAGCCTTGGGATCACCTTGTGTTTACCGGCTCCGGTCATATCGGCAAAAAGGTAATGCGCAGCGCTGCTGAGAATCTCACACCGGTAACCCTAGAGCTCGGTGGTAAATCGCCGGCGGTGATATTGCCTTGTGCGCAGGTCAATCATGCGGCAACCCAGATTGCTTTTGGTAAATCGACTAATGCTGGGCAGATATGCGTAGCTCCGGATTTTGTCCTTTTACATACCTCACAATTAGATTCTTTTATCACTTGCATCAAAGCCGAGGTGGCGCAGTTAGGCCATCGCCCAACGAAGGTGATTAATCAGGCTCAGGCTAATCGCTTAAGGGCGTTAAAAGAGGATGCCCTCAGCAAAGGAGCCAAGGCATTGGAGCTCATCAATGGGGGGGATCAACATGTATTAACCCTGCTTTTAAATGTCGATGATAGCATGCGTGTTTGCCAAGAAGAGATCTTTGGGCCGTTACTACCTATCCAAACTTATGAGCATATTGAAGACGCCTGTGTAGCGTTAAAAGTGCAGCCTAAACCATTGGCATTGTATTTGTTCGCGACCAAGCGGGCCCATTGGCAAAAAGTGAGTGAGCAAGTACAAAGTGGTACGTTGGCGGTGAATGACACCCTCATGCAAGTCAGTGCAACTGATTTACCTTTTGGCGGGGTAGGAGCATCGGGATTTGGCCAGTATCATGGTATTGAGGGGTTTTATACTTTTTCCCATGCGCGCTCGGTTCTTAAAACACCCCATTGGTGGCCGCGTGCGAAGTTGTTGTTACATCGCTCGCCTTGGTTATTAAAAATAGTGACTTGGCTTTACTTAAAAAAATAGGAGGGTTACCCCTCCTAAGCATATTTATAGCTGTTTAATTTCGATATCAATCACGGTGTTATTCTCTACCATGACCCATTCGCGGAAGGTTTCGTAGCCGGGTTTACTCACTTCAACCTCATATTCACCAGGTTGCAGCTCTATCCCATCGTGGTATTTCGGACGAATATTCATAATTCTTACGCGTGAATCCGAAGGGGTGGTATTCACGGTTAACTGCGTGATCTCAGGCTTGACTACCTCAACAACTTGCTCTTTTGGCTCGGTATTAGTCTGTGGCTCAGCAGGTGCTGGCGCTTGGGTATTTTGACACGCTGCAAGCATTAAACTCAGGGCAAGGACAGATAGCTTTTTCATGGATTTTCCTTAACTGTGGCTTCACTTCCTAGTAGGTTCGTACGAACTTTCAGGGATCTCTTCGTTAATGGTTTAATTTTAGATACAGCTGCGCACTGTAGCTTACTCACAGCGATATAGTCAACGCAGTTGAGATAAATCCAAAAAAATATACGCTAACTAACAATATAAAAACGTGGCATAAAATCGGTATCAATATCTACACTGCGGCCTTGGTCTTGCACTAAACAGGCTGTGCCTAAAAGCTCAATAGGCATGTAGAAGTTAGTGTGGGCATGGTCGGCGTAAAGGTGCTGACCTTGGTATTGCCAATAGTGATTTAATGCACCCAGGAAGGTCTCATCTAAATCAGTAGCTTTACTGATCAAGGCATTATTAATTAGACTTAATTTGGCGTTAGTGCAGTGTTGAACTAGCGGGTTAGTGTCGGCGGCAATTTGCTGGCTCAGAGCGATGATTTCTGGTTGCGAGACCTCTTCTCCCAACAACACTTTTTGCAGTAGCTCGGCCAACATAAGCTCAACCTCCGGGCACACGGCACGGCTCTCTCTTAAGTGAGACAAATCAAACGCTAACAGTGAGGAAAGGGCATCGTGGTCGCGTACTGTGAGTGCACAAAAGACGGCTTCTTGCCAATTCTGTGCATTGATCCGGCCTTGTTCAACTAGGCCGACGCCGTTGTACTGGGTGTCGTGCTGTTCACCGTTAAATTCTAGCTCGACAATACGTTCAGGGTCGTTCGCGAGGCTAAATAATAGTGCATAGGCCTGCGCACAGTGAGCAATGGCTTGTTTCGCCTCTGCGTTGTGCTCTGGGCTTTGCTCATATGAAAGGTACTGCGCTAAAGTGAGTGCGTGATTAGCGAGCCACATCAGGTTATCGCGCTGCACATGCACGAAGTTAAGGGTGTCTTGGTACTTTTTGCGGCTGGTGTTTATCTTCTCGTCAATTTCAGAAATTGTAGTAGGGCGCTCAATATTTAGCATGACATATCCTTGTTCGGGGGTGAACTTATCCTTAAGCCGCTATTGTAAACAACACCATCGCAGTAGCGCAACTGTACTTTAAATAGCAAAGGCTCTTTTAGCCATCAAGTAGGTAATGACCGCAAGAGCCTTTATCGGGGGCGTGTTAGCTATCTTGGTAAGTTTTTACTGAGTTTTTTATTCTTATTCATTACACCCGAGTAATAACCGTGCAGTGCCTCGTTTAATTGCCGTTCGCAGCGTTTAAGTTGTTCACTTTGTTCAATAACTTGCATGCTCAGTTTTACTTTTTCTTCACGCAGGTTTTTTACATCAATACTTTGGCTATCTAATCGACTTTGTAGTTCATCAACTTGGCTATTCGACGCTTTAAGTAATTCATGTAGTTCTTTATTGCGCTCTTGTAAGTCACGGCAATGATGCTTCATTACATGCTTACTGGTGCTCGCTTCCTCGAGTTGCTGTTCAAGCTCGGCCATTTCAATTTGCACATCGCGTTTGGCCTGCATTTGCACTTGCTGCATCTGCTCTGCCATTTTATCCATGTGCGCAAGGGCTTTTTTATTTAATGATTCCGCTTGGTTTATCTGCTGAACCAAAGGGGCATGAGCTTGTTCTAGCTGCTTAATCTGCCGCTCTTTTTCTTGCAACAGTTGCTTGTAAAGGTGCAGTTGCTCACTCAGGGAAGGCTCGCCACTACTTTGGCCAATAGGGGTTACGGTAGCCTGCGGCATAGGTTCAACTGGGGTATGAAAGTCTGAGTGCGCCATTGTCTGTCCTTGGAGTTCTTATATGTATTGGTCAAACTTTAGCAAATACGGCCAGTAAAAATTTGATCTATATCAGGTCCAGACCCGCTGAAGACTTTGCTCAGCAAAGACTTTGATCTAGCGCAAATAATGGGTGAGGTAATGTAAGGCTTAGCTCTGAGTGCACGGGCAAATACAAGCTATATACTTATGACGATATAGCAGACTTATAGATTTACCATTTGGGTGACTACTATATAAACGCTCAGCGATAAGTCGTTGTTTAGGTTATTTCTTTGTGAATGCTTAATTTAGCGCCTGAAATAATGAAATGCGTATTATTTTAGCTGTTAAACTAAGTGTACCCTGCTAGCTAAGCGTTTATCACGCCACACTAGCAGGGGAAAGTGCTTCTTAAAAAGTTAGAGCTCGTTTGAGGACAAATGCCGCTCAGCAGATTCCAGCTGTCTCTTAGCATACTTTTTCTGAAAGTTTGATTGGGTATGCTTTAGAACATGTTTAGCGTGGATAGCTACTTTCTTCCAGTTCCTTTCTTGTATATATAAATCTGCCAACTTCATATGGTTTGCAGCAATTTGATTAGGGGTAAAACTTTTATCTAAGACCAGTAACTCCTCACGAAGTGCTATTGCTTTAGCGATATCCTTTTTCACAAATTGGCCTGACCCATAAAGCCAAGCTAACGTAGTATAAGCGCTAGGCTCTTTATTTTTTAGCCTTTCTTTGGCCTCTGCTACCAGCCTAGTACCGTCACCTGTATGCAAACTTATAGGTACCAAAGCTGACCAGTAACCCATCTTATAGGCTTTTTCGCACCATGCTTCTAAGAGTTCTGGTGCATTTATCAAACTTTTATGGCATTGCCGTGCGGCCACCTCGGCGGTGAGCTCAGGGTCGTCAATCTTAATAGAGTGATCCCAGCGAGGGCCTGCCGCCATAGCTATATGCGTATATAACGCGAACAAAATAATAAAGAGAACTAGTGAAGGCGACATTCTACAGGCCTTGGTTGGTATCTTCTTGAGTGTGTATTTTAGCTTTAGCTGCTTCAATAATAGAGGCTGCATACTCTCGTTTGTTACTATCGTTTATATACTTGGCCGCAACATTTGCGTGTTTTAGAGTGAGAGGCCAATTGTTTTGTTTTTGATATATTTTGGCTAAATCCAGATGAGTTTGCCCATACCATGGCTGTGAAGGATCGGTACCTTCTAGGTAATCTTTATAAAGAGCTAAGGAGCGACTCTCGTTCCGCAGCACAAACGTACCACTTTCATAAAGCCAAGCGAGTGAAAGTAGGGCAACGGAGTCACCTGCCTTAATGCGTTTATTTAACTCTTCAATGTAACGCGAACCATCTTTGGTGTGGTAACCAATATTAAGCAGTGCCTGTAAAAATCCGGCCTCGGCTGCTTTTTTACACCAAAAAAGCACCCTGTCGGGACGGTAATGAAAGCTTTTATCGCATAGTCTCATGAGTTTGCCGGCTGTGAGTGTTGGGTCATTTTCGTCAGGTTCTTGCCAATTTGCTTGCGCTAAACACGAAATAAAGAGCAAGGGTACTGTTACCCAAGGAGCGTTTACTACCATGTGAAAGCCTTATTGTCTTAGTAACCAATAGATAACGATAGAGTGTACAACTTGTATCTTACGCTTTTCCTGCCCACTTATTTCTTTGAGCCTCCAACATACTGTTCGGTTATGAATAAATATGGAGTGATTCGCTTGACTCTTGTTTACAAAAATTAAGCGAGGATACTACCTAAGTATGAGTAAGTACTGCGATAAATTATATTGTCATTGAGTGCTTGGTTGGGTATGTTTTTGCGCTTTGGCTATTTGTCTTTGAGCAGCATCAATATCAAACTTAAAACGGCTGTGCTTTTTGACGTAGCTAGCGTGTTTGATTACCGCAGGCCAATTTTCCTGTAGCTGATATAAATCGGCTAACTCTTTATGGGCAGAGGTTCTTATTGCTGGTGTAACTCCGGCATGAGCTAGATTTAGCAGCTCTCTATTTAAAGATATTGCGCGTTCAATATCTTCCTCTACAAACTGCCCTGAGCCATAGAGCCAAGCCAACACTGTGTATGCTTTTGGCTCTTTATTTTTTAGTCTTTCTTTGGCCTCTGCTACCAGCCTAGTACCGTCACCTGTATGCAAACTTATAGGTACCAGAGCCGACCAGTAACCCATCTCATAGGCTTTTTCGCACCATGCTTCTAAGAGTTCTGGTGCGTTGATCAAGCTTTTGTGGCACTGCTGTGCGGCCACTTCGACGGTGAGCTCAGGGTCGTCAATCTTAATAGAGTGATCCCAGCGAGGGCCAGCAGCAAGTAAGATACTGGGTATTAATGCTAACAGCATCACTATTGCCTTTATCATGGTTGAGCTCCTTCTAGATAACGCTTTCCTTTCAGGCAAATGAATAGCGAACGTTGATAAAAGAGAATCAATACCGCTGCCTTTTTCATCCGATTGTCCTTCACAATAGCTTTTGCTAAAGCAAGCTAAACCGTCATTATAATCTATACGCCTGAACCTACTTAATCGACAAGCCAATTATGCTTTCTATAATGACATGGGAGTCGACCACGCGTTTTTATGATAAATGTTATCAGAAATTACTTGAGGCCATATTAGTAATGAAAATACAGCTTACGTGAGTAAAGGTAGCTTTCTTGCTCTATTGAAACGACTACTGGTTTTGCTTGCCCAAAGAAATACCGGCGTCCTCAAGCTGCCTTTTAAACATGGCTTTTTTAGCTTCAGCGTATTTGCTTTGTTCAAGATAACGCTTATGCTCAGCGACTTTTTCCGAATTTCCGAGCTCTTTATAAATAGCAAGCAGCTCCTCATGGGTGCTACCCACTCTCATTTTTTCACTCTCGACATCACCGTATTCATCTAAATATCGTTTAAATAACACAATAGATTTTTGGAGATCTCTATCAATAAAACGCCCTAATTTATAGGCATAGGCAAGCGCGATAATGCCTCCAGGAGAGCCCTGTTCAGCATGTTTTCTCGCTTCCGCGATATAGCGGCTACCATCTCCAGTATGCAAGCCGATAAACTGAAGAGCGCTCCAGTAACCCATCTCATAGGCTTTTTCGCACCAATCTTCTAACAGCTCTGGGGCGTTGATCAAACTTTTATGGCATTGCCGTGCGGCCACCTCGGCGGTGAGCTTAGGATCGTCAATCCTGATAGAATGATCCCAGCGAGGGCCTGCTGCCATAGATATATGCGTATATAACGCGAACAAGATAATAAAGAGAACTAGTGAAGGTGACATTCTACAGGCCTTAGTTGGTATCTTTTTGACTGTGTATTTTAGCTTTAGCTGCTTCAATAATAGATGCTGCATACTCTCGTTTGTTACTATCGTTTATATACTTGGCCGCAACTCTTGCGTGTTTTAGAGTGAGAGGCCAATTGTTTTGTTTTTGATATATTTTGGCTAAATCCAGATGAGTTTGCCCATACCATGGCTGTGAAGGATCAATACCTTCTAGGTAATCATTATAAAGAGCTAAGGAGCGACTCTCGTCGCGCCGAACAAACGTACCACTTTCATAAAGCCAAGCGAGTGAAAGTAGGGCAACGGAGTCACCTGCCTTAATACGTTTATTTAACTCGTCAATGTAACGAGAACCATCTTTGGTGTGGTAAGCAATATTAAGCAGTGCCTGTGCAAATCCAGCCTCGGCTGCTTTTTCACACCAAAAAAGCACCCTGTCGGGACGGTAATAAAAGCTTTTATCGCATAGTCTCATGAGTTTGTCGGCTGTGAGTGTTGGATCATTCTCGTCAGGTTCTTGCCAATTTGCTTGCGCTAAACACGAAGTAAAGAGCAAGGGTACTGTTAACCAAGAAACTTTTACTACCATGACAGAGCTCCGTCTTCCGCAACTCTCCTTTCTGGAATATGAACTTGAAAAGACTTAAGCGGTGTGTCGAAGTCGCTACCTTCCCTAGAAAAGTATAATTGGTTGAGTGGTGCATCCTCATCGGACCAACCTTGACATTGCTTCGGTAAATAACAACTTAGACCGCCTATATATTCGATCAACCTGATATTGTGAACACCTCTTGTTATCATAAGCGTATCTAACCCCTCCCTATATTTTCCTGCTCTAATGGCATGAAAACGATGCATAAAGGCAATCACCTTATTTTTGGAGCTATCTTCAAGAAGTGAGGCTATTAAATTAGCCCAGACGTCATTGCGAACTTGATGTGCATCATCGCACACTTCTGCCTTTATCTTCTTATCGGAACACTCTTGCTCCATGAGAGTTATAATATGCGCAGGTACGTCTAAAGCGACTAGTTTCATCCCTAATTTATGAGCATGTTGGGCAAGTTGGGAGTATCCGTTTGCGACACCATGACCCCAGTCCCAGTTTGTCTTGAAATGGTTTTTAATCGATTCGAACCCTTTCCCCGTTTTTTGGAAATACGTCAACCGTTCATGCATATCATGCGAAAGCATTTCCATAGCGAAATGAGTAAACCCAGCTTGCCTTAACTGCTTTAAGGCGCGTATAGCTTCGTATTTAAATGATGCTGGATTATGGCTCGATTCTGCGAGTAAGATCAGGCGAGCGCTCCCTGCCATTTTTTTGTAATCTACATCCTTGTTTATTTTATTCATGCTATTTCCTTATATAGTTATCACTTACTTATGCCTTCCTGAAGTGAATTTAGGTTGGCACTTTCTGTGGTCTTTTAGTCATTGTTTAGTCGAAATCCTCAATCGCTGGAAGTGTGCTTTCACTTTTGTCATTGCAAAGCCAGTATTGTTTGTTATCACCTTGGGTGAATGTCACCGAGTACTCTTGGGTTAGTGTTCCAAGCTCTTCACTGTGATAGTCGCTGATAACAACCTTATTTTCATCGTAACTAAAATGCATACTGTGCTCCGAAACCAACGCACGGTGGTAACTCGACTTATTAACGCTATCAGCAGCAGACCCGATATCGAGCTGTAATTGTGGGTGCTGAAATTGGGTGAGTGCATAGGTATTACCCATTTTGCTTGCAACGACATAAATTGGGGCTGGGTTATCTGCGTGGCACTTAAATATAGTGTTTGTGTCACTTTCTGTTGCTTGACATGAAGCTATTAGAAACAGTGATAATGTGGTTAGGACTTTACTCATTGTCATACTTATCAAATGCCTGTTGTAATTTAACATCATATTTGTTTTTCGCGTATTGAGAACCATTATAACCTCGAGCAAATGCAGCCCAATTCAAAGTGGTTAAGTGCTGGTCTAACCCCTTACTTTTTACAAAGCTAACGAATGCATCGAGTTGCTTCCTTTCAGACGTAAACATCGCTTTAACGAAGTTTTCTATACTAGCAAAGCCGGCTGCTCGATGGTTAAAGCCCATAATTTGGAAGCGTCCCCATGAAGCAGACTTGAGCGCTTCAGTCACATTCAATGCCATCGCTTGCTCCAGTCGAGTGTACTCCTGAGCTCCGCCAATGTATAAGCTTCGGTTCCAAGCCCTACTTGAAATGGACGGGTGGCTTGCATCATAAATATGCCCCGTTAGTCGAGAAAATATGTGCGCTTCATATAAGATTTTAGGCTTACCGTTAGGTAGAAAAGCATCCGTTGATGACTCTACTTCTGCAACGGCTTTAATTGCGGCAACTTTACAGCTTAGTTCGTTGGCAACATCTACATAGTCAGAGTTTGATAAGTTTATTACATCAGAAGATGCTGTTGGCAGCTTGAAGCTAACTTGACCTGGTGCTTGGAGCAGTTTCTCATTTATTTTACGGTGAGTTCGTCCATTAACATCTATTCTTCCATCTGGACGCACCATGCCCGCTACTTTGCTTTGAAATGCCTTGATAGCAGCAACAGTCTTAGAATTCTCTGGTCTTGCACCAACTCGGCCATCAACGACAAGTGTTCTCGTTGGAGCAATTAAGTTTATCAGAGAATTAATAGCATTCTGAACTGCTTTCACATCGTTCGGATTATTCATTGCACCAATCCCAACGGATTGGGTTATTCTTATTGCGGACATATGAAACTCCTTTTCATGTATTTATGTTTAAACGATAATTTCAAAGCCATCTCATATTAACGCTCAATGAAATGCTTTTTTACTTCCTCGATAAATATTCAATTCATTATTAATTTGTTTGAGTAATTAATCGCTTGAAGCATTAATTTTTATGCAGTTCATTAGACATAGCGACAATATCTGCCATTATACGTTTCTCGCCCAACTCAGCTAGAAAGTTCAAATGCTCAATCGCTTTTACTTTTTTCAAATTCTCAAGTTTATTTACCCCACCAAGCGCCAACGCGGGGACGAACGCATACATTTCATCAGCTTCTAATTGACCAAGTTTGTTAAGCGCCCTTTCGAACAGTGGAGATTCATTAACATCGTCTTGATCGTAGGGCTCTTTGCTCATCGTAGCAAAAAGCAGCTCTACCGATCGGTCTTCTCCTCGTTCTTTCAACTTTTCCGTTCCATCTCTGGGTAAAAGCATACCAAAGTTTGAATTAATTTTTATGCTTCGACCAGAGGTTTTGCCCCAGACGATTAAATCCCCAAAAGCACCGCGACCAATAACATAATATTTATCTAATCCATTTTTCTCGCGTTCAGCGAATTCGGTGCCTTCAAGCCAAGTTTGTAGAATATCATGGTAATCTAGTGGGTTTACTAACCAAAAAATGCCATCACCCCAGCCGCAAAAGCCATATTCTTGCCAGTATTCCAACAAACGGTCAGGCAATTTGCCTTTAAAAAATTCAAGCGTTTCATTGCTTGGCATCGTCGCTTTAATGGCGGGGCCAAACCCAGCGTAATTGTAAAAGTTATCAAAAAATTTATTCATCTATTTACACCTATGTAAATCCACATTCATTTTTGCATCTGGGCCGAGCTCTTCCAATGCTTTTTTAGCCTGAGCATCCATTTTTGCGACACGACTTCCATCTAATTTATTGCCTGCCGCATCTACGCCTTTATTCTTCCACTGCGAGCCTATGGATTGATTCACGCTAGCATCGCCTAAATCTACAACGTTATCATGGCCACCGGCTATCATATCTGGGTTATGAAGGGCATTAAGTGTACTCATTTCACTGGCCGCTAACTCCTGAGCTTTTTCAATTGCCTCATCACCAAAATATTCGCCGCTTTCGATTAACTCGTCTTTATATTTATCTATCAATTCAGCTTTGAAATCTTTTCTAGCTTTTTGCTGCGCAGCCCCCGTTCCTTTACGACCAATTTTTTTATAGGCCTCACGGTTATCTAAATATTCCTTGACCGTCATATCATTAATGCCATCTTGCTGGCCTTTCAATTGCCGGTCGTACTCTGCATCGGTGCCTTTTTTATTCTTCTTAAAGCAAGCTACCTTGTGTAACTTCATTTTTTTGACAACCTTTTTGGTTGTTTTCTCGAGCGGTTTACTGACGGAGTCGGGCACCTTATCAAGTACCTTGTCTGCAACTTTCACTGGCTTTACTACCGCCAAAGCGATACTTGTTAGTGCACCGGAAAAGTCGCCTTCAAGAACTTGATTTGTTGCATTAATACCATCTTCAGCGAAGAAGCTCCAAACCTCAGCTTGCCAACCACCAGATGCACTAATTTGTTCATTCGCATCTTCTAACAACCATTGGCCAAACCCTTTGGGGCCCCCTTCCTTACAACTCAACCCAAGTGGGTCCACCCAGTTAATGGGGTTGGGTGCATATTGGTAGTGGTTAATACCGCCTACCAAGCCAATCGGGTCTTGGTTAATAAAGCGCTGTTGCTTGGGGCTATAGTAGCGGTAGCGGTTGTAGTGCAAGCCGCTTTCTTCATCAAAGTACTGGCCCTGAAAACGCAGGGGTTGGGTAATGTGTTCTGGGCTGAGCTCAATTTGCTCACTGTAACCAAAGGCATCGGTATTATTTTGCCACACCACCTCGGCGTGGGCGTTGGTCACAAACTGCGGGGTATCGAGCTGGTCTAAATGGTAATAGTACACACCACTGTCGTTGATTAGCAGTAATGGCTGATACTCGCCGGGCAGAGAGATATACCAGGTATACTGGCCGTTTTGGCACTCGCCGAGCAGCTGGTTACCGTCCCAAATATAGTCAATGCGACCTTGCTCAGTCAGTTTGGCGCAGCGTCGACTGAGTGGGTCATACTCATAACGAGTCAGTTGGTCGTTATGATAAAAGCTCGCGAGCTGGTTGAGGGCGTTGTATTCCAAGCGTTGGCGCTGCCCTTTGCCAAGCACATGCACCTGGTTACCACAGGCATCGTAGTCAAACTCGTCCTGGCCAAGGTGGTACAGGCGGTCATCAATACAGGCTGTGCCCGTGAATACATCCTCGCCGCTGTTATTAAGGGCAGGGGCGGTGTGCTCTTTATCAACTGGGCGCAGTGCTGGTTCATCCGGTGCGGTTGCTTGCTCCGGGTTGCCAAAGCTGTCCCAGTGGTAGCGCGCCGATTGGTCGCCGTTGACCTCAATAAGCTGATTGATGGCGTTGTACTGATATTGCTTATCGCTGCTCAGCTCGCTGTTTGAGCTCTCGCGCTGACTGGCTATGAGTTGATTGTTGCCATCGTATTGGTAGCTTTGTTTAGCATAGAGCGCATTTTCTGGGTGCGATAACTCCTGCTCGCAAAGGCGGCCAAAACAGTCAAACTGTTGTTTGGTGGTGATGTTATTGGCGTAATGAATTTCACTGAGTTGACCATGTCGATGGCTGAGCTCAACATGGGTGTGCCCATTGAGCTCGATGCGCGCCAATTGGCCTTGGGCGTCATAATGATAATTCAGAATTTGGCCGTCGGCCAAAGTTAAGGCGCTGCGCCGACCAAAGGCATCATAACTGTAATTGAGGGTATGTTGGCCCTGGGTCGCTACCAGTAGTTTACCGGCTTGATCGAATCCTTGTGTCAGAGTGGTGGCGCCGTTATGGGCGCGCTGCAGGCGTCCTTGACTGTCATAACTAAAATAGTTGGACAGGTTACACAGGGTGCTGTCTTTGGCATTGGGGTGGGCAGCCTGTTGCTCTATCACTTGGCCAAGCGCGTTTCGTTTTAATTTAATAAAGCGCTCGTCGGCATCGTTGAGTGCGATCACACGGTTATGAGCATCAAACTCAAAGCGCTGCACGCGACCGTCAAAGCCCGTGGTGCGAATTGGGTTTTCATTGGCATCGTAATCAATGCGGTATTCTGCACCATCACTGCGGGTAATACCGATCAGGTTGCGCTCTTTATCATAGCGGTAGCGTAAGTGACTGCCATCGGCAAAACGTACTTGTTCGGGCTGCGCTAACCCAGCGTAATCAGCGCTGGTTTGCTCGCCATTGCCATTAGTGGTCGCCGTTAAGCGACCAGCAGCATCGTAATGGTACTCAATACGAATCGCCGCGCGCTCGTCGCCTTCTTGGCGCATGACTTTGGCGCTCAGTTGGCCGGCTGCATTGCGCTCGAATTGGGTTAGTAGACCGGTGTTGGTTAGAGTTGCATTAACACGGCCTAGTTCGTCGTAACTAAAGCGCGTTAGAACATCGCCTTGTTGATGCGCTAAAAGCTCGCCTTGGACACTCCAGCTAAATTGTTCACTGCGGCCTTTGTCATGCACCACTGTAGTCAGTTGGTTATTGTCATTGTATTGATAGTGGCTGGTGCGGCCATCGGGCAGAGTTTGCGATTGCAGCAGACCCATGGCAGTAAACGCGCGTTTTAGTTCGCCGCCATCGGCGTAGCGAGTCAGTACATGCTGTCCCAGTTGGTTGTAAGCGAAGGTGGTTTTATTGCCTTGAGCATCGTACTGGGCCACTTTTTGGCCACGATCATTGTATTCGCTACGCTCTTCGCTGCCATCTGGATGCTGGGTGTGAGTACGATTGCCGAAGGCATCATAGCGGTATCGCCAGCTATGGCCCCGCGCATCGGTGTATTCAACCAGCTTACCGTCGCTGTTGTGAACAAAGGTTTCGGTATTACCACGACTATCGGTACTTTTGCTCACTCCCTCTCGTGGGTATTCAAAGCTGTACTCGTAGGTGTTGTTATCACCGTACTGGCGAATACATTTTGCATCAACGCCTGCACCTTGCCACTCAAAGTGGTGGCTAAAGCCACTGGCGCGGGTACGCTTGCTAATAACATTATCGCCACGGTAGCTGTAACGCTCGATATTGCCCTGGCTATCGGTCACTGCCACCAGTTGTTTCGCGTCATTGTATTGATAACAAGCAAGCAGCGGCTCATGGATGTGACGTTTGTCTTTGTCATCCATGTGATAAGCTGCAACCTTAGTTAATAAATCATCGCCGTTATATTGCAGCACTACACCGCGCTTATCATTAATAGCAACACGGCTTAGGCGCTCGTTGGCATCGTAGAAAAAGCTGAGTGTTTGCCCCTTGGCATCGGTTATTTTCTCGAGTAACCAGGCCTTGGAACCAGCAAAAAACGTGTAATGGCTGTCATCGGGGCGTACTAAGGTTTGCTTGCCATCGTTTTGGTAGTGTAAAGCAAGTTGTGAGCTAAGCTGGTAACTGGTTTGCCCTGGTTTTACTTTCTCAAACTCATGTATGCGGCCTTGCTCATCAACGAGTTCTAGCCAGTAGCGCCCGGGTGTTTTCGGGCCAATTTTGGGTGGCGCTTCGTAGCGCTCAAAAATGCTGAGAGCAAAATGATGGCGCCAGCCAAAGCCCAAGCCCACATTGGTATCGCTTTTACTGGAACGGTATAGGCGTTGCCACTTTAAAGGCATGGGGGCGTTAAGGGTAAAATCGACCAACGGGAGAATTTCTTCACCGCTTAGCATGGAGATAGGATCAGAGCGGCACTCTTGTTCGTCTACACTTTGCTCAGTGGCCGTGTCATTGACTTGGGCTTTGTTAGGGTTGCCCTCGGATTGACCGCCTTTTTTGACCACGCTGGGTTGGGACTTTTTATCTTTTTGTGCTTTGGTGCCGCCACTGGCACTGGCCGAGTTGGTATTGTCGCTAACTTGAATGCTGCGTTTAGGTTTTTGGTTATAACAAAGTAAGGAGCCTGATGCTAACGCCGAGCTTAGACCATGGGCGACTTCTCGCGCGGTGGCGGTGTTAACCGAATGCACGCCCGCAGCGCGCAGCATATGCACACATTGAATTCGTTTATGAATATCGCCGACCAGATCTTCGGCCAATAGATTGACTTGGGCGCCTGCCGCATCCGGGGTGTCTATCGCCACCGGATCGTAGCCACCTGGGGCTTTATCATTGGCTAGGGTAATTAACACTGAGCCGCGTTTTGAGCGAAAGGCAATTGAACGAATATCCATATTCTTACGTTATTCCTTAATCAATCCATTGATACACAGAAGCTGCTTGGTAGAGCTTGGGCGTGCTGCCAAGGTGTAAAATAATATCACGATGCATGCTCGAATTGTAGTCATTATAGATACCAATAAATGAATAAAGGCCAAACACTGCGCCGAGCTGACCATGAACGTATTCACTTTGAGTCACCTTAGGTTGCTCAACCACTTTACCGTTTAGCTGTAAATACCCTTCAAGCCAGGCACTAGGCCAAGGCTCTTCCCCTAAGGCGGGGGCTACAATGTGCTCTATTGGGGCGGGCACTTCTTTTACCGCTTGGCTGAGTAAAGTAGGGAAGGGATTGTGTTGTTCGATATCGAAGCAAGGTTCACCATGACAAAAGGGCACGTGCAGCCCTGTTTCACCAAATTTTACTCGTGCTAATGCGAATGCGGCGCCATTATTGTGTGTGGCACCTTCATTTAGGTTCAAAATTTGCTCGTCTAAAGCAATGAATGTGACATGTTTAGCAAGCTGCATCGCTTTAATTAGCGCGCAGTGCAATGCCGATTCACCGTGCGCGAAAAACTCGTTGACCGGGTGGGAGTGGCCTGGTTGCGCTCGGCCATTGGGAGCCACTTCGTTTAAGGCTGAAATAAGCGTATTTAGGCGTTGCTCATCATAAGCGAGGTTAGGCAGCAGCCAAAAAATAGGCTCCTCGGGGTCAAACTCAAAGCGGGCTAAAAACTGATTCAGTGGCGCAATAAGTGAAATGGGCCAGGGCATTGCCTCGCTCTGTTGTGACTGCTCGCTTATAGGCATTGGCTCGCTAAGAAGAAGTGCTGCTTCGGTACTTTCGAGCCCAGGAAGGGCGATATCGAACTCTGTGAGTGTTATTGCCATGTGACCCCCAAGGACAGTGGATGAACTATATGGCTCTCTTTTTTGTGCATTAAATTAAACAGCTGCGCCACCAAGTAAGGCGTAATAGCATCGAACTGATAGTCTTTAAGCGGATGCGTGTAGATATCTTTCCCTGCTAGTAGTCGATTGGCAAAATCGACCTGCTCACAAAAGGTTGGCCACTGTGTTGATAGTTGCTCTTGAAAGTCGCCCAAGGTATCGGGAGCAAGCCAAGCTTCGGTCAGTTGCTCTTGCGTAAATAACGTTTCTACATGCTCGCCGTAACAGTTCATGAAGGTGTTGATAAGCTCGTTATTGGGCTCCTCACACAGTAATTGGTAAATCAAAGGAAGCTGCTTTGTCAGCCCCGCGAGCATGAATAGGTGTGCAATGTCTTGTGGGCTGTGGCTTTTTGACCAGGTATTGGCAATACGCTGAATATCATCATTGGAACAGGTCAAGAAAAATAGTTGGGCCAAAGGGTGCGTGAGCGAATAACGGGCCAGTATTTCTTCGCAAGCAGTCAATGTGTCTTGTTTATCGTTTGCTTGCCAACTTAAGGTTTGCCCCGTGAGCAACGCGCGATAGTCGCTGTAATCTGTCGTGTCGATTTGCTGCAACACCGACTCGGGAATATGTGTTAACACCCCCTCTCGCCAAGCCAGCTCTAAAGCGGTGGCATGATGCTTTGGTGATTCGCTAAGCAATAGCTGGTTCAATGCAGATTTCAGACTTAATCGTTGTAGCCTAATCAATAGTTGGCAAAAAAGCACTCGTTGCTCAAAGCTGGTTTCATCGCTAACTATAAAAGCTGCATCGAGCAGCGTTTTGCTTGCTATGCTCAGTGAAAAAGGGCAATGAGGATCAGAAAAATCTCGCAAACCCGCGCTGGCCTGGCGCAATTCGACGGTGAAGCGGTTAATGGCGCTTAAAAAGCTGGCACGATTAGCCAAAGGATGTGATTGTAAGCACACCAGTTCTTGCAAACGTTGAGCGGTATTCAAAGCTTCCATGCGTGAGTGCAATCCTTTAGCCTAGCCACCAATCAATACAGTTGGATTACCAACAACTATTTTCCCGCCGTGAGCGGTCCCATCGCCCATACGTGCGGCGGGTTTACCATTGATTTTTACAGAACCTGAGCCTGAATTAATGGTATCCGGCGGACCTACGCAAATAAGCTTATCGCCTTTTCTGGCTGCTGGCAGGCCACCAATCAATACATTGCCTGAGCCCATGATAATAGGGCCACCGACATGGGGAACTGGGCCGGGATTAGTCTTGGGGCATACATGCATATGAGTCAAAGTGGAAGCGGGTTTTCCCATGATCACATCCTTTTAATCGCTGAAAGGCTATATTATCGCCGATTAATAGTGCGTCGACAAGTATATTGAATGCCCAGCTTGATTATTCTGAAAAGTCAGGTTTCAACAAGGCCTGTAGTGGCTCAAGCTCCGTGGTATTAAAGTCCCAGCGCTGATGGTTTTTAAATTCGAAGTCTGCTTTGAAAAAGCCGCTTTTTTGTTGAATTTGTACCAATAATTGCTGAATTTGCAAGGGGCCTTGGCGAGTGATTTCCTGCTGCATATCCTGCACCATATCTGAGAGAACCAAATGCTCATTAGAGTTGACGTAAAATGGCGTGGCTGAACCATCATCTTGGTAGTAGAAGCCAGCGTTTGCAAACCCTTGATCTTCTCGAGTAAGAACCAAAGCTAAGGTTGACCAGGTAATGTCTTTTAGTGCTGACGCTTTCAGCACCTCATCGACGATTCGTTGTAAATATTTAATATCAATGCCCATAGCTTATGTCCCTATATAATGGTTTTGCTTGCTAAGGTAGCATATTAAGTGAAATAGAGGGCGGATCAATACCTAGCGTCAGTATTTTTACAAAGAGTAAAATAAACGGCATTAAGTGATTATGTGGCCAATTCCACCAACCATCTTACAGCGCGATCTAGGTGTGAGGCTTCATTAAGACGATAATAACTTACGTTTCGTTTATATTAATTAGCCGCTCTAACTTCTTTCGGTGAGGGCGGAGGAAAAGAAACGCCTTTTTCTATCAGTAGTTCTTTCACTTTCACCGCATAATTGTAATTACTGGTTCCGGGCCGAAGTAATTTCTTTCGCAGATCTCGCTCTATACTATTAGCTACAGTTCCGCCTGTGGCTGAAGGCGTAGAAAAGTCGCCACCTTTGGTAATAAATAGTAAAGTATATTTATACTTTAGCATGAGCGCCGAATAGTTGGCGGCGTTATTGTTCATCGCGTCTGTGGCATTAAGATCAACCCCATGAGCTAATAACAAATTTACCTGCTCATCTTTGTCATTAGCAACCGCATTGAATAAAGCCGGCTCTAAGCTTGCATCTACTGCATTGGGAGATGCATTATATTCAAGCAGAGCCTGCATCATTTCGGTTTTGTCGCTACCGGCTAAAGCCGACAATAGTTGCTCTTCAGTCGGTCCATTTCGGTCTAGGGTTACATAAGCTGGAAAGTCAGGATCAGCACCAAGGTCTAGCGCAAGCCTTAATGATTTTTTATTCGTTTCCATAGCGAGCCAAAATAGTGGCGTAATACCATGCTCACCGTGTACATCAAGTGCAACGCCAGTATCAATGATAGCTTGCGCGGCTTGCTTGTCACCCGCTTTAATGGCGTTGAGCAATATTACATGGGAGGGCTCAAAAAATTGTTCAGCTTTCATACCTTGCGCTAGTGTGGGCATGGCCATAAATATAAGCAGCACTGCATACAGCCATGTGCGCGCCACGTTAAAGTTGGAGAACGTCAATGTCAGTCTTACGCGAAGTCTGAGCCAATGAATGTGACAAGGTTAATAGGCTTATTAATTTATCACTTCTTTTCGGTAGCAAATAAAGTAGAGCGGGCAGTGATGCGGTTGCGGCCTTTTAACTACACAAAAGACTTAATTAGCCGCTCTAACTTCTTTCGGTGAGGGCGGAGGAAAAGAAACGCCTTTTTCTATCAGCAGTTCTTTGATTTCCATTACATACTCATAATTGTCAGTGCCAGGGCGAACCAATTTTTTACGCAAGTCTTTTTCTATGCTGTTGGCAACCGTGCCACCTGTGGTTGAGGGCGCAGAGAAGTTGGCTCCTTTAGAAATAAATAGTAAAGCGTATTTATACTTTAGCATGAGCGCCGCATAGTTGGCGGCGTTGGTGTTCATCGCATCTGTGGCATTAAGATCAACATCATGCTTTAGCAGTAACTCTATTTGGTCGTCTTTATCGTTGGCAATAGCATTGAAAATAGCTGGCTTTTTATGGGCATCAACGCCGTTGGGAGAGGCATTATGCTCTAATAAAACCTGCATCATATCTGTTTTGTCGCTGCCCGCTAAAGCTGCGAGGAGCTGCTCTTTCTTTGGTTCGTTACGGTCTTTTTTAACTAGGGCCGGGTAGTCGGGATTCGCGCCGAGTTCTAGCGCAAGCTGTAACGATTCTTTGTCCGTCTCCATAGCGAGCCAAAATAGTGGCGTAATACCATGTTCACCGCGTACATCCAGTGCAACGCCAGTATCAATGATAGCTTGCGCGGCTTGCTTGTCACCCGCTTTAATGGCGTTGAGCAACTTTACATGGGAGGGCTCAAAAAATTGTTCAGCTTTCATATTTTTTCCTTGAGTAGGCAATGCCATGCAGGCTATAAGTATCAGTGCCAAAGGCACAGCAATAAAAAGAAGCTTCATGTTCACCTAGCCTAAGTAATTGTCTTTAATGGTATTAAGGGTGTTTATATCTTCTTGCTTTTGCGACTCAATTCCCTCAACAACTTGGTCCATACCGTGGCGGTCTATGGGTGTGCCACCTTGAAGGCTTGGCAGACTGCGCATATCACCAGACGCTTTAGGGATTAGGTCTAAACCGGCAATTGCCGCAGCTGTAGCAAGGCCCGCGACAGGGCCCCCCAGATACCCCGCAGCGCCAGTGAGTATTCCTTTTACTGGCAAGCTCTGCGCCATGGTGAGAACATCACCATCAACCGCTTGAGAAACAATCAGTTTTGATACTTCTTCTAAAGGCAACCCTTGTTCACGTGCCGACGTTTTCGGGTGTAAGCCTGAGGAGTTAAAGGTATAGCCTTTATTTCCCGATACAGCCACACCGGATGTTGCCAGCCCGCCACCGAGAGAGTGACCGACCATAATGACATCATCTTGATATAATTGCTCAGCTCTTCGTGCAAGTTCCATCGCTTGGTTGTACTGGGTCGTTTCCATACCACTGCCTTGCATAAAGTTGGTTTTCCAATCTGCTGCACCGGTTACACCGTTATTCGTCCCTCGGAACGTTAACATTTTTTCACCAGTAATATCAGACTCAAATAACGCGGCTCCGAAGCCCGAATCATTATCGGTAAATACCGCGTCCGCTAATTCTGGTGTATTTTCTGCGTTGAGGTGTTTTAAACCCACAGGCGGTTCTGGCAGCGTGTCTATATGCCCTCGGTTGTATTCATCAACGCGATAAACATACTGAGCGGCCTCAGCACGAACGATATTGTCATTATTAAAATCAAGACGCTGCGCTGCAGGCTCTGCTCCAGGTAGCGAGCGCGTATCGGCAATTAGAGTCTTTCTTTGCTGATAACGTTGTTGCCTAGCTGCGACAGCATCAAACTGTTCAGGGGCCTCTGCCACTTGGGGTAATGGGGTGTTTGTCGAAGGCCCGTCTATTACACCGGCCGAGCTGGAGGCTGGAACTGCAGCTTTGGAGCTAGAAGGCGTGCTTTTCCCTTGAGGGCTGGCCAAATCTGCACCACTACTACGTTTTGGCTGCTCAGTGCTGGATTGCTGTGAACGAGTCTTGTCAGATTTTTGCAGCTGACGTTTTACTACGCTTGGATGCTGGGCAATATCTTCTAGTGGATAAACAACTAGCCGGCCGTCTGTCATCGCCTGCGCCACATCGCACAACTGTACATGCAAGGGCTTTGACCCGCCATTTAGTAAGGTTAAGTTTAAATAGTCGTAAAGCGCACTAATGATAAGGTGATTATTTCGCCACGGGTCCAAGTCTTGAAGGAACTGCTCTGCAAACACTACCCCTGCACTGAACTCGGCCATTGCTGGCCCCAGCATAGGATCATCAGGGATATGCTCTGGACGACATATCAAGTGAGGCTCACCAAAACAGCAGTACACCACGATACCTTGTGAAAACAAGGCTTCTTGGTTGTGGCTGCTAAGGTAAGCGTTCATATTAATTCAACTTAATCACGCCAGCTTTAAGGGCAATTTGACTGCCATTGATCTTGATATTGGTACCTTTAATATCAATGCTGCCATCACTTTTCATGGTGATAGACGCGCCGCCGGTTTTAATATTAATCTCTTTACCAGCTTCAATATTAAGTGCGTCACCTACTTTCAGGGTGTCGTTTTTACCTATATCTGTACAGCGATCTTTGCCGACTTTAATCGTGTCGTTGTTGGTTATATCACTTAAACGGTCATTGAGTATGGTGTCTTTCTGATCGTTTTTAACATGTAAGTGATGGTCTTTCTCTGCTTGTAAGTATAGGAGTTCACTGCCTTTTTTATCTTCAAAGCGTATTTCATTAAAGTTATCGGCACCACCTTCTTTGGTAGACCTTGATTTAATACCGCTTTGGGTTTTATCCGCAGGCAATGCATAAGGAGGCATCAAGTCGGCATTGTAGAGCGCACCACTGATAATGGGTTGATCAGGGTCGCCATTAATAAATTCAACTAAGACTTCTTGTCCAACACGAGGGAAGAAGAACGCGCCCCACTTTTTCCCCGCCCAATTTTGGGCTACACGGATCCAGCACGAGCTCTTGGAGTCTTTTTTACCCTCGCGGTCCCAATCAAATTGCACCTTTACACGGCCATACTTATCGATATGGATTTCATCACCTGGATCACCGGTTACGAGTGCAGTTTGTATACCTTGAACTAAGGGCTTTTGGTAACTGCGGGTAGGGCGATAAACAGTATCTTTAGGTACGCAGCTAAAGCTGTTCGAGTAGACTAAGCCTTCACTTTGCCTCGCGCCTGACTGGTTAGGGACATTGGCAGAGGTACGTAGTTTTGTAACAACAAATTTTTTGCCTTCTAGGCGGGGATCTTCATGCTTTTTAAAGGCAAAGATACCACCGAGCACAAACGAGCGGCAGTCACTTTTACCACTACTCAGGTTCATGTCTTTTTGTAATGCTTGCAGTTGAATTGAAGCAAGATCCGAGGCGCGTTTGTTACACTCAGCTTCCCCGGTGTACTCGAATACCTCTCCACTACTTTGTGTCGGCAGCTCTGGCTTTTTCTGTTCACCGTCAGGGTATTTGCTCGGCTTTTCAAAGTCATAACCTAAGCGTTTATAGCTACCCGGCGCCAGAGAGAGGCCACCTTGCCAAGCGCTGATATGAGATTCACTAAGATGGCCTGAAAAGTGGGCTACAGGTGAGTCTGCTACATCAGCATAGACGGTTTCATCATCGGCAAAAACTAAAGTGTGGTTGCCTTGTGAATGTTCAAAATAAAAGTAAATACCTTCTCGCTGGAATAATCGTTGGATAAATTCCAAGTCATTTTCTTGATATTGAACACAGTACTCGTACTTTGGATAACTCTTTTTAGTTTTATCGCTAAAAGCAACGCCATGTTGACCAAATAAATCAGCGGCAATTTCCGTAATTTTCTTTTGCTGATAAATTCGATAGTTTTGGCGATGTTGCATAGTCGCAGCAACAGGCACAATAGTGACCTGATAATCGATGTAATTTTTTTGCTCATCTTTATCAGCTGTGCGTGTGCCCAAGGACACCATTTGGCTTACGATACCATGAAAGTGGCGAGCCGCACCGCCGCCTTTAGCATTACGTAATTCAATAACAGCTGCTTTACCTACTACGGCATCATGGCTTACTTGCGAGCCAATGGTAAACATATTGGCAGAGATAACAAACAGCTCGGACATACTTTCCGCAGCGTTAAAGCTAGTGAGATAAAACGCATCTTTGCCAGCCGCTGTGGTGATTTTAATTACATTCTTGTCTTGTGTCGCTTTTTGCATTCCATGCCTCAATTGTTATCCAAAATACAGTAAGCTCCGACGCGTGAGCGCCGAAGCTAAGTTGGGCAACAAATAAATTACATTTGTTGACCTTTAACACCGCTGTAGCCGTAAACAAGCGGCGCAGTGATGCTGTTTTTGTCGTCTGTTGGAGTTACAGTCATCATCATTTCTGTGTAGCTGATGGTGATTGTCTCGATAGGACGATCGTTTTGAACAGACACGCTGTAGCTAGAGATCATGGCATCGGTCAGGTCGATTTTCATGATTTCTTCTACTTTGTCACCTTGCTTAGTGATGTGGAAAGTCGCAGGTTGACCTTTACCAATCGTAGCTTCTTTGAAAAGGTCCGGAGACGCTTTATCTTGAAGTTTAGTGATAGTCACATCGCCTAGGCGAGTCGCGCTTGCTTCACGGTCCATAGCGGTACCTGTGTGAGCTGTAATTTCACGGCTGATGTTCCAGTCTAGAGATAGTACTGTGATCAAATCCTTGAAAGACTCAGCAGTTGTTTCGCCTTTGATTGAACCATACTTAAGGTAAGTATTTGCTTGCATTTCTTATGCTCCTTTTTGCATTTTACTAACATCCATAAATGGATAGGGTACTTCCCGGCGAACCGGAAATTTATAGCTTCGACTTCATTATCTTTTGAACTGCAAGTAAAGGGTGGGTACCGATAAATCCCTTTGTCAGCAAAAAATAATTCCTTCTCTAGTGCATCTTTATATGCGCTGAGTAAATTATATTTAATTGCGATATCTAACACAAGAATATAATTAATAAGAAATTATATTATTCTGATTTTTGCAATTCGATTAGAGGTGGGCTAAGCCACCTCAATCACTAATTCATCACCTTCGATAGTCAATGATACTGAATTAATTTCTTTTTTACTGGTCATGCTGTTGAGTAACTCTTCACTCAGTTTAGGCAATATTTCATTTTGTAGAATATTATGAATGTTCCTAGCACCTGAACCAGGCTCATGACAGCGTTGTACGATATAATCTGTAAGCTCTTTTTCGAAGCTAAACTCTGCGCCATAGTTTTTGGCGACGCGTTTTTCGACTTTCGCGAGCTGGATTTTGGCAATGTCGATGAGCATTTCATCAGTCAGAGGTACATAAGGAACAATGTTAATTCTTCCTAAGAAAGCTGGCTTAAACGCTTCTAGTAAATCATCACGTAGCGCCTTTTGCAGTCCTTTGATAGATGGGGCTGTTTCCGGATCATCGAACAAGTTCATGGTGGTGTCAGTGCCGACGTTTGATGTCATGATGATAATGGTATTTTTAAAATCGATGTCACGGCCTTCACCGTCTTTGATCATCCCTTTATCAAATACTTGATAGAAAATATCCTGTACTCCAGGGTGTGCTTTCTCCATCTCATCAAGTAGTACCACACTGTATGGCTGGCGACGGACCGCCTCGGTCAAAATACCGCCTTCGCCATAGCCAACGTAGCCCGGCGGTGAGCCTAATAGCAATGAAACTTTATGCTCTTCTTTGAACTCAGACATATTAATAACGGTGACGTTTTCTTCTGAGCCATATACTTCACTTGCTAGTGTAAGCGCTGTCTCTGTTTTACCTACACCGCTTGGGCCGGTAAGCATGAAAATACCATTGGGGCGGTTTTCATCAGCAAGTTGCGCACGGGATGTTTGAACGGTTTTAGCAATAAGGTCAAGCGCATGATCTTGGCCGACGACACGTTCTTTCATGCTGTCAGCTAAGTTAAGCACCGCATTAATCTCATCTTCATGCATTTTACCGACAGGAATACCTGTCCAATCAGCAATAACTTGGGCAATGAGAGCTTCATCGACCTGCCAGTGAACCATATTTTGCTCATATTCACTCAGGTTGGCCTTAATATCATTGAGCTCAGTAACGAGCGTCTCTTTATCCGCTTGTTCTTGCTGTAGCTCACTGAGAATTTCTCCAACTCGGGCTATAGCTTGTTGTTCTTGCTGCCATTGCTCTTTGAGCGGGGCTAACTGCGCTTCGATATCCGTCTTTTGTTGTTCTAATTCGGAAATTTTAGCGCTATGGTCTAAGCCCGCATTCGCTTCGCGCGTTAACATAGCCATTTGATCATCAAGGCGCTGCACTTTGCGGTTTAAGTTTTCTACCGGGCCAGGCGTAGCAGCTTGGCTCATCGCAACGCGAGCACAGGCTGTGTCTAGCAAACCAACGGCTTTATCGGGGAGTTGGCGGCCACTTACATAGCGGTGCGATAGATTCACTGCACTTTCCAGTGCTTGTTCAGATATGAAGACGCTATGGTGGCTTTCCATGACGGGTACAAGTCCGCGCAACATGGCGATGGCTTTGCTTGGCTCAGGCTCATCGACTTTGACGACTTGGAAGCGTCGAGTTAGAGCGGCGTCTTTTTCAAAGAATTTCTTATACTCGGCCCATGTCGTTGCTGCAATCGTGCGCAACTCTCCGCGCGCTAACGCGGGCTTCAGCAAGTTGGCGGCATCATTTTGACCTGCCTGACCGCCACTGCCGATCATAGTGTGGGCTTCATCAATAAATAAAATGATGGGCTGCGCCGAGTTTTTCACTTCACTAATTAGTGACTTTAAGCGGTTTTCGAACTCACCTTTCATTCCTGCGCCAGCTTGAAGGAGCGCGAGATCCAGCGTATGAATACGCACATTCTTAATTGCTTCTGGCACATCTTGTTCGGCGATGCGAAGCGCAAGCCCTTCCACAACAGCAGTTTTACCCACACCTGCCTCACCAGTCAGAATAGGGTTATTTTGACGGCGACGTGTCAGGATATCGATCATTTGTCGAATTTCGTCATCACGCCCTAGAATAGGGTCAATCTTGCCAGACTTTGCTTGCGCAGTAAGATCAATGGTGAATTGATCTAAGCTTGGCGTCTTACCCGAAGCTTGCGTTGCCGGTTTGTCAGAGTTTGATGTAGACGCAGCGAGCTGATTACTTTCATTTGATTGACCGGCCAATTCGGGCCACGCATGCAGTAATTGAGAAGGGTCAATTTTTTCCAATTGCGGTGCATGGCGCATTGTTAAAGAACCAAGCGTGTCGTCTTTTACTAGCGTGTAAAGTAAATAAGCGCTGCGTATTTGCGTATCGTTAAACTCGATACTGGTGTTAAGCCAGGTTTGACGCAATAAAGAGATCACATGTGGTGATAAGCTGGGTGCAGACTCATTACCGGTTTTAAAGCTTTCCAACGCTTGGTTTAGCTCGGCCATTAATCTGTCAGCATTAATACTGAAACTCGCCAATATGATACGCACATCATCGAGTTTTTTATCCAGCATGGCATGCAACCAGTGCTCAAGCTCCACGGTAAAGTGGCTGCGACTATGGCACAGCGCAGCCGCTGCTTCTAAGGAGCCTCGACATTCTGGCGAGAGCTTCTCTACAAGTTTATTGAGGGTCATAGATGACATAGGTGTTTTCCTTTTCCTTATTGTCCGCGTAATTGAATACAAACATCACGCGATAGTACCCGTTCCCGAGCGAGGGTTACGCCCCCATGGCCCAAGGCTGAAGACTGTTGTCCCAACCTCATAACAGGTAGGTTTTTTAATTGCGTTTTTACATTAATGTTAGCTTTGACCGCATAGCCTAAATAGCTATGGAGCATATCTTTGAGTAACCCATTTAACGGGCCTTGTGGTAACAGCGCGCGCGCTTTGGCTTTATCTTTACAATGGAAGGTAATATCAATGGTGCTATTTACATCCCATACGGATTTACCGGCCGCAGCCTCAGAGCCAAGGCGAGCAAATTGCCCTTCGGGGTTTTCTCTTGTCCCTAAGCGTGTCTGCTCTGATGACGCTAACGGTCGCCAGGTGCCGACAAATTGTTTTACGTCGACATCAAGTTCTAAATAGTGAGTGAGCAGACGCTCTAGCTGCACCGCGCTGCGAACTCGACGGCTGAATAAACCCGCCATATGCAAACGGTAAGGTGCGTTGCCGCCACTAAGGTGACCTAATACGCGAGTAAATGGGTCAAAATGCTCACTATGCGTAGAGTAATTGATTGCTTGGCGATATTTCTCCCATGCGCGGTAATACAAAGACACTAAGCGATGATTAAACATGTCGTAAAAGTCCACCATTGTGGTGTCTTTTTGCTTAATACGAGAAAGCACCAGTTCACTGTAGTGCTGAGGCAGCGCTCCACTTGGGCCTGTGAGCCCCATAAAGGTCACATCCACTTGATGATACTGTCCGCCTTGTTCGCAAGCGACTGGTTTGACTTTAGCGACAGGGGAGCCGGGAAAGCCTAAGTGCTGTACAGACTTGAACCGCACTAACTCTTGGTTAGGTAAGGCATCAGCTCCTACTTTTTGACCCCGACTTCCAGCACGGTTTTGCAACATAAATACCGCTTGATAGAAGTCAAATTGGCCGGGGGTTTTATATAAGCTATCGATACTCATAACAGCGGCACCTTACCCGAGCGAGGTGGCCAGCTATGATAGATACTGTCTTGATCCTTAAAACGGATGCGCAGCTGAGTAAAACTATTAATGGCGGCAAATTGCGCGAAGAAATGATCCAACACCGAAGCAAAAAAGAACATGCCGCTGCCGGAGAAGTCATCCTTTGCAAAGGTCAATGTAATAGCGCTGCCACTGGCAAAACACGTACGCCCACCTTGCACAAGCCGCGCCGAGGTCATCTCAATATTAACACCATGGATATTGTCGATAAGCGCTTTCGATTCAGGTGCATTCTTAAAATCATACAGGCGTAACGTTTCTTTTAACTTGCGAAGCGCATCAGGGCCAGAGAAATAGTCCAAAGACAAGTGGGACACTAACTGCCACCGTGTAGCATCGCTAAGCTCAGGGCGAACTGCATGCGTGGGAGCAACTAAACAACGGACTTTCTTTATAATATCCGCACGCTCTGGTACGAGCATCTGCGGCTCATCACCGCCGAAAGGCAAATTGGCCGGTAAGTTGCGGTTACTGCACAGTGCTTTTATTGTAACTAACCAACTTTCATGTTCGCTGTCAGGCTCAAAATGTTCAAACTCTCTATCAACCAAGCTGAAAAAGGTGTCGGTGCCTTGCTCGGTAAATCCGCCAGCCCAATATGCAGACTCTCGGCGGATATGCCAAAAAAGTCGATCTTGATCGCGATAAGCCGGGTGAGTTTGCCCATAAAAAGGCGTTACCTGATAACTGTTATCTTTGTGGTCGTAGGCGTTGACTTCACCAACTTGAATCACTTCTGAGATATCCGCGTCCATATAGCGCGGTACCAGTTTGTACTCGTACTGGCTGAGTGATACGCGAACAGGCTCGAGTTCCTGTTCAAACAGGTTAACAATGGGCGTGCAGCCGAGTTGAAAATGTTGCTTACCGAGTTGTTTCTCAAGCTCTTGAGAGCTTTCATCGAAGTAGATATACAGATTACAGTTTGCTTTATCTTCAGGTAGAAACTGGTTGATATCTTCTAAGTCGAAGAATAGAAACTTCTCAGGGAAAATAAAATTCTCTGCCAACAGGCGATAGCCAGTCGCTGATTTGTCGCTGTAGGGAATGGTGGCGTGTTGCTCGCTAAACCCCACCTCCTGTAGGTGACGTGTTGAGAAGAATTTAGCTTCATGACCCTCAGCCTCGATGGCAAAGCCAATAGCACTTTTAAAGAGTAATTCATAAATGCTCAAACTATGGTGCCACTGACCATTAATATAAAACCGTAGCTTGTTTAATTCGGTTTCTTTAAGGCCGACCTCTTTGTATTCACCCTGTAGTTCAATTTTTACTACAGACTTGGCAGTGGTAGACCAAATTGGGCGCGGAGCACTAAAAGGGGCGTTGTTAAACTGTGCGTTATTAACTTCGACCGGCCATAAATAACTGTCGTAACAGGTGCGAAAGTGACAGGTTTTCATGCCTTCAACATCAGACTCAACATCACTACCACGTGGTAGCACAATCCCGGTGGTCGAAAGGTTCTCGGTGGTCATCTTAATGACAGACATTGACGGGATAGGCGCTTGATAATCAGGGTAGAGTTGACCCATCAAGGCGTCAGTTAATTCTGGAAAGCTGTCGTCAAGCTTTTGCCTGATCTGTGCGGTCATAAATGCAAAGGACTCAACCAAACGCGATACATGCGGGTCTTCAATTTGCTCCTCAGAGAGCTTTAAACGCCCGGCAATCTTTGGGTATTTGTCGGCAAAGTCGGCCCCCATATGACGAATATAGGCCAGTTCACGATTATAATACTTTAGTAATTCATCATTCATAAGCTGGTCTCTTGGACTGTCATTCCCAAGTTAATCGGTTCCACTTCTGAGTCAAAGCTAACGAACTCTGGTTCTGGCTCTGCCCAAAGCAGCGCATTGATGCGCAAACGCATGATTCTATCCAGCGGCAAGTCATCTTCTAGGCAGCTCACTTCGACCTCAATAAAGCGAGGTTCGAAGCGTAAAATCGTGTCGCGCACTTTTTGGCACAGTAGCTCCCGGCCTTCGGTGCTGCTAACAGGCATGTTTGAAAAATCAGGCAAGCCGTAGGTCAACACTGAGGTGGCAAGCTCTTCATACTGTCTTGGCCACGTATGCCAATGGATCCGCGCGTTCAGCAGCGCTTCTAAGTCTCGGCGCACACTGGCGCGCAGAGTCTTTAGATTAATTGCCATTCCACGGCTAGTGCTCAGCTGATTATCAGGCTCATCATCGATGAGTCTGTCTAAAATAGAAGCTTGTAGCTGATGGTCACTGCGAACGCGCATGGTTTATTCCTTTAGGCCGCTTGCTCAGATTGTTGAGCCACCGTGGTGATTTGATTAATAGCTACGGCTTCACCATCAACGAACCACATTTTCAGACCGCGACCTATATACAGCTCGTCACCTAACTGTTGCCATTCTGTCGCTTGTCCCAAACGCTCGATTTCATTGTTATCACCACCGTAGATAGCAGGAATATGAGCTTCTCCGCTTGGACCGTCTTTAATATCAATTTCGACGCGTAACCAAAGATGCTCAACCAGAGACTCGGGTTGTTTAAACTCGATGCTGAGAATTTCTTCACTGCGAGCAAGGTAAAACTCGCCATTGGTGCCGAGCAGTTCGATGTAGTTATTCAGGCTATCATCAAGATCTCTAAAATCAGTACAAGGAGCGTCATTGATCGCTAGAGTCGGGTTGGCACGCTGCTCTTCGAGCTGTTTGGCTAGGCGCTGCGCAGTATCACTATCGCCTTCGTTTAAGGCGATACGTAGCTCCAAGAAAATAGCATCTAGGTCATCGTTATCATGAAATAGTTTTGGTGCAGCTTTACCTTGATAGAAGTCTTGACGCGCTTGCTCAGCACGTACTAATTGACGCAAGTTCATAGCGCCAACAGCAAAATCAGGGTTTTTCTGAACCATGTAGTCAAGCTGTTTATCAGCGCGCTCAAGCTCATTGTTAAGGCAAAGCAACTCTATGAATTGGCTGCGTATATCAAAGTTCACGGGATCATCTTTCAACTGTTGCTCACAGTAGCTGATCGCTTCAAGTAGCTTGCCTTGTTGAATGTAATCGAATATTTCCTTCATAGTAATCCTGTCTATTTGCCTTATTCGTAGTGAGTGGGTGAGAGCTCGGTCACTAACTTGATGCTAGAGACCATCTGGTCTAGCTGAAAGTGGGGCTGAAGCTGCATCACTGAGTAATAATGTCCAGGTTTGGCCTGGTGTTCCTTAACATTGACCCGGGCGCTCGAAAGCGGGTAACGAGAGCGCACTTCATCAGATGCAGAGTCTGATGCGGTGGTGTAATTATTTATCCACGACTGCAGGTCTCGCTCACAGGCTTGTGGAGTCGCATAAGAACCAATTCGGTCACGGCCCATCACCTTGATGTAGTGAGCAAAGCGCGAAACACATAAAATATATTGCATCATCGAGGACAGCTTGGCGTTAATACGCGCAGCAACGCTATCGTAGTTGGCCGGTTGCTGGGCAGATGCATTACTGAAAAACACCAAGTTGCCGCTTTTACTCAGTGGCGAAAGCGGAATAAAGCCGCTATCAGAGAGTGCTTTTTCGGCTCGGTCAGTAATCAGTAAATCAACGGGAGGCTTCGGCTGTTTTTGATACAAGTCCGTTTCAAATGGGCTCTGTGCTAGGTTCGTTACAACTCCCTGGTTAGTTTGACCAGGCTGCATTCCACGAATTTGTCCGAACCAACCTGAATTGCAAAACGCACGAATAAGCGTTGCTGCAAACGGGTAAGCGGCATTGCCCCAGAGGTTATCTTCATCGGGGTTATTAATGACCTCACGAAATTTAAACCCCTCACTACGCTGACCATCTTCAACATAAGGGGCACGCATTAGCACGCGAGGCACGGCTATCCCTAAAAACCGAGCATCTTCCATATTGCGCAGCTTTCGCCACTTAATATATTCGATTTGCTCGAATTGGGAGCTCAAGTCAACGTGAAAGCCGAGTTCGGAAAAGTTATCAACGCCAAACATATTTGCTTCTGCAGAGGTAATGAAGGGCGAGAAAGCAGCTGCGCACGTGCGCACTATCTCTTGCAAGGTATCGATATCGTTACCAGCAACGCCAGGTCGTGGCTTATGGGAAATACGATAATCTCCGATGATGACACCAAAAGGTTCACCGCCTGGATTATCATACTCGTTGGAATAAATTTGTTTAAAAAAGTCGCTTTGGTCGAAATCAATGGCTTTGCCGACATCTTTGGTCAGCGTTTGCCAACTACAATTCAGTAGCTTGATTTTGACTTTACCATCTTTGTCGTATTGCTCCGCCTCTTCTGTGAGGTATTTAACATTACGCCAACTGGACTCGAGCGCTTGAAACTTGGGGTGATGAAGGATGATATTGAGCTGCTTTTGTAACAGCTCATCAATCAATGCGATAGTGCGACTTAAATAAGCCCCCACTTTTTCATTGCTGCGTTGCAATGGAGCATCAGGGGCGTTTTCAAGCCACAAAAGCAGTGCATGAGTTGCATCTTTTTGGCGCACGAAGCGCTCCATAAAGACATCATTTGGCAGGCGTCGAGAAGCAGATTCCTGCTGCTGCTCGAACACATCCTGACTAACAAATGAAAACTCACCAGCACTCATTCACATCATCCTTTGCAAAAATACTGAGTTTATAAAGAGGAGGGCTTAGCCCACCTCTGGAATTTTTGCTACCAAACGTAAAGAGGTGGTTAACTCTTCCATTTGTAGCCATGGCTTAAGCCATGCCACAGCATTATAAGAACCTGGTGCACCAGGAATTTCCTTAACACTGACTTTTGCATCAGCAAGTGGGTAACGAGCACGAATTTCCTGACCGCCCCCTTCTGAAGCATTGACATAGCTCAGGATCCAACGGTTTAACCACATTTCCACATCTTCTGCTTCCATGAAGCTACCAATCTTGTCGCGCGCCATTACTTTGAGGTAATGGGCAAAACGTGAGGTTGCCATCATATAAGGTAGGCGAGCAGAAATTGCCGCATTGGCGGTTGCGTCTGGGTTATCGTAAACCTTTGGTTTTTGACAAGTTTGACCACCAAAGAACACAGCATAGTCGGTGTTTTTATAGTGACACAGTGGCAAGAAGCCTAATTTACTTAGCTCAGCTTCACGACGGTCGGTAATACCGATTTCTGTCGGACACTTGAGATCTGGGTCGCCGTCATCGCTGGTGAAAATATGCGTAGGAAGGCCTTCAACTTTACCGCCACCTTCAGCACCGCGAATAGCAGTACAGAAGCCGTATTTTGAGAAGGCCTGAGTCATATTCGTTGCCATTGCATACGCAGCATTGGTCCAGCAATAATTATCATGCTCAGTATTACCAGAGCGAGAAGTCGTCGGATCGACGTCAAATTCTTCGTAGCCAAACTCTTCAACTGGTTTAGTCGATTCGCCATAAGGTAGACGCGCTAGCACACGAGGCATGGTAAGCGTCACAAAGCGTGAGTCATCACTGTCACGGAATGAGCGCCACTTGGTGTATTCTAGCGATTCAAATACTTTCTCAAGATCGCGCGGTTTGCTTAATTCTGTCCATGAGTCAAAACCAAACAGTGAAGGTGACGATGCTGAAATAAATGGACAGAAGCCAGCAGCAGAGACATTTGACATCAAGCTTAAAGTTTCAATGTCTTCTGGGTGGTTAGTAAACTCGTAGTCACCTACGATTGCACCATAAGGCTCACCACCTGGGGTACCAAATTCAGACTCGTAAATTTTCTTAAAGGTTTGCGACTGGTCAAATTCAACAGCTTTAGAGAGATCTTTATGCAGCTCTTTCTTCTTCAAGCTCATTACACGAATTTTGAGTGTGGCATTGGTCTCTGAGTTACTCACTAAGTGATGCAAACCACGCCAAGAGCCTTCAAGCTTTTGAAACTCTTCATTGTGCATAATAGCCGACAACTGCTTAGAAATCGCTTCATCAATAACTTTAATTGCTTCATTAAAGGTGACAGTCAGGTTTTTATTCCACTGTACTGTGCCTTTTAGCGCTTCTTCAGTTAAGGTTTTGATAAGCTCCTGAGCGCGTGAGCTTTCAGTTTGCTTGGTAGCGCCAATTGCCTGCTCTAGCAGTGAAAAGCTTTGCTCTTCTACGCCTTCCTGTTGTTGTTCTTGAACGTCCGTGCTCATTATTCTTTCTCCTCAACGTCTAACTCTTTGGCAAGTTTATCCAAGCTTTGAGTGTTGCTCAGTACGTCTTCTAGGATGTTTTCTAATTCCTCTGAGCGGTCAACCTTGGTCATTAAATCACGTAACTTATTACGCGTGTCCATAAGGTTACGCAGCGGGTCAACTTGGTTCACAATGGCTGCGGGTTCAAAGTCAGACAGCGATTTAAACTCTAGATCAACACCAATTTCGGAGCCATCATCGGCCAAAGTGTTATCAACTTTAAGATTCAACGTTGGGCTCATGCGCTTCAACACATCATTAAAGTTGTCGCGGTCAATTTGGATAAAACGGCGATCTTTTAGTGGTTTTAAGACTTCTTTATTGTGACCGGAAAAATCACCGACCACACCAACAACAAAAGGGAGCTCTTTTTTGACCACTGCACCTTCAGTTTCGACATCATAGGTAATGTGGACGCGAGGCTTCCTTACTCTTTTCAACTTATCATGGATACTCATCGAGAACTCCTTTCAGATTATTCTAGGTTTCGCTATCTTCGACTTTGATGCCTGACAACTTGAAGTAACCTGTGCGTGCATCATTGTCAGATATCAGTTCGTTAAGTAGTTCCGGCAGTGTTAATTCACTCCAGCGGATTACTTGCTCTATGGTGTAAGACATGGGCGAATGAGGCTCTGTCTTACGAAAAAAATCGGATATTTTTTGTAGCTGTTTTATGGCGTCTTGGCGTGAGTTAATGCTCGCCTGAATAACGTCTTTGCTGCCGCCAGAAGTGCTCTGTTCTTCGCTATCGGCTGCGCCGCCATCGCTTGCTTGCTCTTCATCATCAGCCGGTTCATCGACAGCATTAGCGGCTTCGATACGATCTCCAGCCAGATGCTTTATAGCGGCTTTACATTGTTCGAGAGTCTTAGTGATGTAGCTGGTAGGTTGCGGCGAACCTACTTTCTCGTCCATAGCCTCACTTAGGTGCGTGAAAGCCTGTAAACAGTCATCAATCTCTTTATCAAGAGCAACAAAGTACTCGGTTGGAGTTTCTTTGACGGCGGTCGTGATTTGCTCTAGCGATACCGCACCTTCTTCAACTCGGCGCTCTCGCTTTTCTTCATCTAGACGCTCTAAATCAACAGCACGCTCATATTCCCATAACGAGAATGGACCTTGTGACACTCCTTCGGTCATGGCGATGCTCTTTAATGGGATGATGAGTGCGCCTTCACTGTCGATACCATTGAGACCGACAATCGGTGCTACACGTTCTTCAATGTCATCTTCATCAGGGGTGGGGTAGAGGGTATCCCAATATAATTCGATCAGCTGTGCGGCAAGTTCAAAGCCATGACTTAAACCGGCAAAACCGTGTAAACGACAAAGCCCTTCTATATACCAAGCGACTAGCTCTAAGTCCTTACACTGTTGTGAAAGGACGTCTGGGATTTGTTCAAGTAAGGGTCGCCAATCTCGCGCAACAGCGATAATACTTTCATCGTCAATGAGTGCATTGCGCTCATCCGCGCGCAGTGTGTTACGTAAGTCTTTTAACGTGTAGTACGTCGACGTTGGCGATACATCCTCACGCGGGTCTACCCCGGTCGGTTGTTCGTCGCTGATAGCGTTAACAAGTGGTGATAAATCGAAAAGATCGGTCCCTGACATATACGCTCAAAATCCCTTGATTGCTTAACTTAATTGCGTCTAATGCATGATAAATAATAAATGTGCCTAAAACAAGGTTATATAGCACAAATGTGATTATTTATCTTTTGGCAATAGTTAAATATTAGAAGAGCGGTACGGTTTTGTCACCCTGATCGCACTGATTCGTCTCTTGTACATGATTTTCATTATTTTTCACTAAAATGCAGGTGACATTATCTTTCGCTCCTCGCACCAGCGCAGAGTGCATAAGTGCCATGCCGGCATCAATAATGTTCAGTGGGGATAATGAACTCTCTATTTCGAGATCAGAGACTTCTCCAGTGAGTCCGTCACTACAGAGTAAGAACACATCTTTATCTTGTAACTTGCCTTGCATAACCTCTGGCTGTACTTCGGGGGCTACACCTACAGCGCGAGTAATGACATTCGACAACGGGTGCACGGCAGCCTGTTCTTCGGTAATAACACCTTCATCGACTAGCTCATTCACTTGACTGTGGTCACGCGTTTGCTGCTCGAGCCGGTCGCGACGTAATAGGTAGCCGCGACTATCGCCCACCCATACGAAGTAATAGCTTTGTTCGTGAAGAAATAGCACCACCGCTGTCGAGCCCATGGTTTTACCATCCATATTTTCTTGGCTGTGCTGGTACAACTGAGTATTGGCATCTTCTAATGCCGCGATGATGACATTACAATTGACGTTGCCACTACCTACACTATCGAGGTGGCGCTTTAGCACATCAACAACCAGCTGACTGGCATAATCGCCAGCGGCGTGGCCGCCCATACCGTCGGCGACGACCCACACATTGTGCTGTGGAAGCTCAACTAACGCATCCTCATTTATCTCTCGCACTACACCACGATGGCTCTGCGCGTAACTGGTAATACTCATGCAGTTTCCCTGTCTAATTTTTGACTATGGTTCCAATCCCAGTGCTGCCATCGTCCATCAAGCATGGCGGAAAATTGGCTTATCGCCGGTAATCCGGGCGTAACCAGTAAGCAAGGCTCAACCAAGCAGGAACCATGTGTCCACCATAGACAATAGTTCGCATACCGTGAGCTCAGTAAATTGTGTAATAAGGTGTTAACGTCTGCACCCGGAGCAAGCATGACGCTTAACGACTCTTTGCTAGGATCGCCAGAGCGTGTCAGCAAAAGCTCTTCAATGTCTGCTTTAGGTTGTTGATATTGCTCATTAACTGATTTAAACCAACTGGGCAAATCAACCGAGTCCTCTAGCACATTGAGCACCGCATCTTCGTACTCTTGCGTTGCGAAGTCATTGTTATAACAATCCAGCGGCTTACTGTTGGTAATGGCAGCGACGGTAAACGGGAAGTGACGCCCAACCGCATCAACACTGGGAATAAACGAGCCACACATGGCATTGGCGCCACAGGCGCCACTTGATAGGGCAAAGTGCCACACTGGGGAGGTGAGGTAACGCTCAGTCCACATATCACCAAGCTGCTCTTTACTTACCGCCACCACTGATTGTAACCACTCGTTCCAAGGTACCTGAAAACTACGCTCAAGTTGATGCGCGATAAAGTCCCCACGGGAGGGGACCTTTCCGCAATAGCCCATATTTACAGCTTGGTCGGACATCTGAAACTCTCTATGTTGGCACTCCAAAATGGGTGAATGGTGCTACTTGGTAGCAGTTGCACTTTAGCTTCGTTACCGCTTAAAGCGATATGTAACTGATGATCATCCTTAGTTTCTGGACGCTTCTGGCTCATATCGTCAAGCATTCTGAACAATGACCATTCACCCGAGTAGGTGGTATTGGTTGAGCGCCCGCCCTCTGGTGGCGTAAAGACGATACGTGTTTCGCTTTCCGCACTGTCCCCTGGCCAGGTCATATTGACTACACGCAGCGGCCCATGACGATAGTTAAGCGCTTGCCCGTCTATTTCTAAGCGGAAGTTACTGACTTTTTTGTCCAGTGAGATAGGTTTCAACCCGAACTGTAGGCTGGGCTTATCACTGCCACTGCTGAAAAATGCTTGGCGAATTTTCGAGGCCTGCTCAAACATCGCTAGGCTGCGTTGACTAACACCGATATCACGCTCAAAGCGCCACGGAGAGGTACTGGTATCAACATTAGCTGCCAGGTAGCGCTTAAAGAATTTATCCAATGTACCATCTGGGCCGAAGAAGCGGCTGAAATCTCGCATCCGTACTTCTTGCGAGGAAATAGGGTTAAATGGATAGCGATCGGCAATGGCAACGCGGTACTCACGAACCACTTGCGAGCGCCAAATCTCATTTAAGTGCTGATTAGCGCTTGCCTTGGTAATGCGATCGGCATTGTGAGTCATGCCTTCTAGCCAGTTGTCAAACGGGTAGGGCAAAGAGCGGCTTTGTGAGCGCAGTGTCGCAATAAATTTCGGATCGGTATTACTGGCGACCTTAGTTTTAAAGCTTAGCTTTTGCTGATCGCCATTGGCGAGCTTATCAAGATAGCGATTAAGGCTACGCAGGTTGGTTTGGATATCTTCAAGTGAATCCGGGTCAACCTCAAGGATTTTCGCAAAGGCCTGTTCCACTTCAGCACCAGGGAGTTGCATCTCGATATCTGGCATTTCATTAGGCAGTAGGCGCTTTAATCGCGACGTTTTACTATGCAGTGCCACATCGGCGGCATTAGCCGCCACAGCCGCAGCTGCTTTTTGGTTTTTTGACACCGGCATTTTGGTGAGCGCGACATTTTTTTGCACGGCAGCAAGAATATTCTTGATGGGTGCTTCTGGACCAGAAAGTATTTCTGTAACGCGCACACCTTCTTCTGTGGTGCTGTAAGGGCGCAGCGTTAAGTCATCTAAGAACTCTTCCCAGTAATAGATATAGTCGCGGAAATAACGATACTCTAAGTCTTTCTCTATACGTGCTTTGGCATCGTCACCGACTTCACTGAGATTATCACCATACACCCAACTATCATGCAGTAAGTTGCTCAATAGTTTCTTTTTCTCAATGTTAAAAATGCCATGGAAACCACTGTGGGTATAAAGCCCTGGAATCCCTGTGTTTATGTCGCGACCACTTTTAAAGCTAAACGCATACATACTGTTGTAGCTGATCACATCACTGAGTTTGAAGTCGGCCACGCTAGAGTCGATAAAGTCGGTCTTCAGGCGTTGGTAAGCGCGATCAACCAAGGGGAGTTTAGTCAGCTCTACACGGGCATTTTTAACCGCAGCAAGGTCTTGGTCAACACCTTCAAAGCCCTCAGCTAAGAGCGTTGCGATATGAGAGTTAAGATCTTGCCGGTCGGCAATGTGCGCATCGCCCGGCATCTCACGTTCAATGTATGCGGCGAACCAAGCCTGAATATCTTCGGCTTTAAAGCGTTCTGGCATATACAGCATAAGATAAGCACGTAACGTCTCATACAGATAACCTAGGTGTTCTTTGTGCTCACTCATCTCTTTGGTCAACGCCTTGCCCATATAAGGCGCAAGATGCGCGAATAATGCCCGTTTATAGGCCTCAACCGATGGTTGTTTCAGATCGCTGCCTTTGTCATAGCCTACGGCTGATGGGTCTGCGAGCGGAATATGGTCGCTATATCCTGCAGGCAAATCACGCAGACGGTTTAGTGCTTTTGTGAGGGTGTGTAAATCGGTTTGTCCGTTCAGCCCACCAGCAGTGAGTCGCTGGTACTCATTAATTGCGCTTTGAGTAGATCCAATGAGTTCTTTGTTCCAAGAGTAGCTAAGATACCAGCTAATACTGAGCGCTAAAGTGGCACAAGCAGCGGTAGATATTGCACCAATACGCATCCACTTGTTTTGTTTATCATGGTGGCGGTTAGTTGAGGCTAAGTTTTGCTCCGGAAAGACCACTTCCTCTAACAGTCGCTTAATGAAGAAGGCGCGGCTACTTTCACCGCCTGTGTTAGCACTGTAACCTTTCTTATGGGCCAGTAAATCTTCAGGTACACCTTCTTGTGTCGCACTGGTTAGGTAAACTCCCCGTAAAATAGGCAGCTGCTCGTAAGCGTTAGGAGTGAAAATTTCCTTTAGGAAGGTGTCGGCGATGCCTTGCAGTACACGCAATTGACGAGGGAATTCAAAAATAATGCCACGACGTTTCGGATCGCGCTCATGCATCAAGCGTTGGTTGAGCTTGGCTGCAAGATTAGAAATAAGCGCATGGAATTCCCGGTTAAAATGATTCACCGGTGCTTGTTCATTATCCGCCGTATTCAATTCAAAGGTGACACCTAGGACTTGTTCTGCTTCTTCTTCAGTTAAATACTCAAAGTATTCATTAAAGCCAGCAATCAAATCAGCTTTTGACAAAATAACATACACAGGGAATGACATACCAAGCTGGTTTTGCAGTTCCTGTAAACGTTGTTTAATGGCGCGCGCGTGGAGGTTTCGTTCGGTCTTGGTCTGGTGCATTAACTCGCTAATGCCCATGGAAATAACTACGCCGTTGATGGGGCGTAATGGCCTGTTTTTACGCAATAACCCCAAAAAACCTTGCCATGCGCGAGCATCATGTCGGGCATGACTGTCTTGTGTGGTATAGCGTCCAGCGGTATCAATGAGCACGGCTTTATTGGTGAACCACCAATCACAGTTGCGGGTACCGCCGACCCCTTGAATCATATCGATACCCATGGATTCACGCAGTGGGTAATCAAGGCCTGAGTTGTTAATGGCGGTGGTTTTGCCTGAACCCGGTGGGCCAATCATAATATACCAAGGAAGCTGGTATACATTTTGGTTTTTGTATAGCTTTGCGGTTTTCAGCGTATCAATGGCATCGCTCATACGCTTTTTCAGCGTGTCAATTTCCTCGTTCACATCACTGTTGGCGTCGGCATCTCCTTCAATGAGCTCGTTGGCCATTTGTTCATTACGTTTGTTCTGTTTGACTCGTTTCGACCAAGTCGCTAGCAGCCACACGACAACAATAGATAAAATTAACACTAGCCGCCATGCTGCTGAAGCCAATGGTACGGCACCGGCGATGGCAATGAGCGGACCGCCAAACCATATTAATAAGGCAAGCGCTAAAAAGCCCAAAGTTGTCACCACAACTCGAGATTTAAGTTTGTACGAGAGCAGCCTCGCTTTTTCTTTGATAGACATAATCTCTTCCTTGAAACTTAAAACAGCAGATCAATTTCAATACGACGGTTTTTGGCTCGTTGTGCAGCGGTATCATTACTTTCTACCGGCTCCGTTTCGCCAAGCCCCTCTGGCCATAAGCGGCCACTTAATGACCCATTTTGCGCCATTGCATTGGCAACTTGTGTAGCGCGTGCTAATGATAAGTGCCAATTAGAGGGATATTCAGGCGTTGAAATAGGCGTGTTGTCGGTATGGCCGGTGATCAGCACTTTACCTTGTGTACCTTCAAGGGCACGGGCAATTTTAGCAATAATCGGCTTCATATCAGCACGAACAATATTACTGCCGGAATCAAACAATGATTCACTGGATATACGAATACGTACGCGGTCGGATTGTGACGTAACACTGAGCACGCCGCGTTGAATTTCTGTTTGCAACAACTGTTTAAGCACTCTGGCTTCCATGCTTTCACCGGTCGTTTGCTCGCCTAACTGATAGGGAACTAAGGCCTCAAGCTCTGTGAAAACATTATCGGAGTAACGATTCAGTTGGTACGAAAAAAGGGTGTAAACCACCAGAGCGAGAGCAGCAAATAGCGTTAATATAACCCAGAGTGGAAATTGCTGACGTAGCTCTAGGCCGTTAGCAATGCGTTTGCGCCAATTAATTGATAACTGGCTTGAGCCAGTGCCACGGATCAGGCTTATCTCACGATACAACTTATCACGGTAATCATCGACCGCTGATTGTCCCTGTGCACTGACACGATACTTACCTTGAAACCCAAGGTTCAAACAGTAATACTGTAGTTCGAGTAGGTCGATATTATGGCTCGATTGACGTAGTGCTTCATCAAGCAAGGTAAAGAAATACTCCCCACCTAAGGTTTCTTTATGAAAGATGGATAGAAGGCTTTCGCTAACCCACACACTTTCGCTGCCCCATGGCGTATTGAGCACGGTCTCATCCAACAGTGCACATACACAATATCGTGCGGACTCAATAAGCTGGCCATCAAAGTGCTCGTTACGCAAAGACTGCTCAAAACTTTTCACAGCATCAATACTTTGTTGTTTAAGCTTATCGACATCATCGCAATGACTCATGCGATTGATTGCCACTGTCAGCGAAAAAATATCAGCACCGTAATCGACTAGCTTGGACTGAAAAATAGGTGCGTTCCCTTGCACTCGAGCAACAGGCTTTGACTGGTTCACATTGACTACAGTCTTATCCCCGCTAGAGGTGTCTGCACTAGCCGCTGCGCCTGAAGCACCAGCACCTGCAGGAGCTGGATCACCATTATTTTGTGCCAGTCCTCTTCTTCCTGGACGGGGCTTTAAAATCGTCTTGTCCATGATGATTGTATCCTGTTGGTTAGTTATCCTTTAACGGCCCAAAGTGCCACTTGTAGTTCGGGGTAGTTGCCAGAAATATGTAGTGCAATACCACCACTACTGCTTAACTTAAGCCAGTGCTCATTGCCTTTTTCCAGCTGGAAGTAATGGTAGCCAGCATGGTAGGGCACCTGCCTAGGTGCGACAGGCAAGGTCGCAAGGGTAATTCCTGGGATTTGGTTATTCACTAAGTCGCGGATTGTTTCAACGCTGCCTATTTTTGTCTGTGCGGGTAGACGCTGACGTACCTCTTCGTTAGGCAGGTTGGCTTTTACAGCCAGTATAAAGTGAGCATTATCAAGTAGCGACCTATCATTAATTGCGCCAAAATAAATACCAAACTTACTTTTCTCAAGGGGTATTTCCAGTGCGGTTTGCTCAAGCACTTGGCTCAGTGTTTGATTGATTAATACCATTAAATTACCAAACACAACGGTCAGCTCATTGTGGTTGTAATGGGGCAGCTCGGGAACCCGCTTATCACGGGTACTGAAGGTACTGAGCTCACCGATTAATTCAATCACCCGGTTATAAAGCATAAATGGATGTAACATGTCCATGTTTTCAAAGTTGCTAAACACCGGTTGATACTTGTTCAGCACTTGCAGCATCATAAAGTCAGCCACCGAAGTGGAGCCTGCCTGTCCTTGTGTTAATCGCGCAGAAAGCGCTTCTGCACGTTGCTTAATCATGCCATGAATTTCGCGTACCACGCTGATTAATGGCGCAACAGTTTTGGCATTCAAAGAAGGGGCTATAAATTTGCTATCAAGTTTAATGTTGCCCTCGTCGGATACTTCGATTACCCGTGCGATAGGTAAACAAATATAACCAGCTCGATCATCGTTATGACGTTTAAGTTGACTGTGCAGTGCGGCAATCTGCACTAATTCTTGTGCGTCGCTGCCCAAGCTTACATCGGCACAAGTATGGTCGGCAAAACGATATCGAGTGATCATACCGTCATCATCCGCACTGATGTTAGTTGCATTTGTTTTGTCGCTAGCAACAGCAAGATAAATCACCTCGTCACGTACCTCGCTAGTCAACGTGAGCGCTTGTGGTAGCGGGTCGATCGTAGGCATATCAATGGCGGTGCCATCAGCCAATGTAGCGGTTAGCTTACTTACACGGATTTGGCCTAGAGGCAAAAGCGCTTGGTCGATCTCTATCGACATCATTCCCCACGGGTAGTGGTTGACATGTTGGGTACTGTGGTTGATCGCACGACGAATGCTGCGCTCAGCTTGCTGAAAATGTTGGGGACGTAAAAACATCCCCTCGGTCCATGCGATTGCGCTGTGGTCGCTCATGTAAATTCCCTCTTAGTGCTGTTTAGTCTTTAGCGTAAACAGCAATTTCCTCAACATTAACAGTTACATCATCATAGCCTGTTGGATCGGCCGCTAACACTGCACGCCAACGAGCTTGATCAATATCGCGATAAGCTACAACAAAGCCGACATAGCGCGTATTTCTATCTAGCGACATCGGGTACTCAAGTTTGCTTCCAGGTTGCAGCTCTAACTCGTCCTTTTTTAACAGATCAGGGCCCAACACCGACTCAGGATCTTCATAAAGGGTGAAGAAATCCTGATTATCAAATACTGTCCGTGAACTCAGCTCAAAGATTTTAACCACAACAGGTGAAGGACGTTGATTAATATCTGGGTTGATATCGGCCGCGACATTAAAGGTGACGTCGGTGGAGGGCGGTACTATCTTGTTCACCGCAGTACACGCACTCAGTGCTAAGGTAAAAATTACGACCAATACGGACAATAATTTGTTGTTCATGTTGTTTCCTCTAGGATAACTAATCTAAAGCGTTTTTAATTTACTATCGTAAGCTTTAACAAAATCATCAGCCAGCGCGCCACTGCCTTTGCGCTCAATTTCACTTTCCATGTCTTGGTGCATAGCGCTAAATAAACGCCAGCTTTTCGCTTCTAATTGATATGGTAAAACTTTTTTCAGGCCGCCATGTTCATTTGCTTGGCTTTTCAGGCGCTCTGGCGAAAGTGTATCGAGTAATCCTTCAATGGCCCCCACGGTCCCGGCCATCATTGCTGTATCGTGGTCGCGAGTGTCTTTAAACGCCTCAGCAATAGCTTGCTCAGCATTTAAAAAGCTGGCGCTATTTCGAGTGTATAAGTTCTGGATTACATCTTCTAAAGTTGCTGAAAACTTCAGTGGATTATTTTGTTGTGCTTGGAACATAGTGTGATTCAAACGCAGTTGTTGTTTCACCGAGGAGCGTTGTCTAAGTGATTCAACTAAGCCCAACAATAGGAGTCGTAAACTCTCCCCCATCTGTTGCCACGTTTGTGCGTTGTTTAATTCATTCGCAAGCTGCGCGTCAACTTGCAAACCTTGCAAAAAAGCAGCTGCCAATTCACCTTGCCCAGCAGCTGCTGGAGCTTGAGCTGGCTGCGGCGCAGTCGAAGCTTGTGGTGCAGCTTGTTGTGACGCCTTTGGCTCTGGGGTCGGAGCGATACTATGTTGCGTTTGCGCTGTTGCTGCCGGCGGCGTAGGAGCAGGAGCTGGTTGTGGCTCTGGCTGAGGCGCAGGTGCTGGCTGACTCGCAGGGGACGCGCTCTCAGGTTGGCCGAATGCTAAGTCTAACCCCCAGTCTTCGGGAATGGTTTCGGCTGCGGATTGAGAGCCAGTTGCTGGGGCGCTCGCTGGTGTTTCTAGACCAGGCATCTGGAAAGATTGGTCAAGTTCGTTTGCGGATTGCATCTGCGTTGCAAACAAATCATCGTTATTCGTGCTCGCAGCAGGTGCAGCTTGTTGCGCAGGCATACTCGGCTGCGACGGCTGAGCTATTGGTGCGCTTTGCGCGGCGATAGCGCTTTGTGCCAGTTTAAATTCGATTTCATAATCGCCAATACTGAGCACATCACCGTCTTCCAATGCTTGTTGATTGCCTTTGCCTACAGGGGTCACACTGTGGTTAACAAACAGGCCGTTTGTTGATAAATCATGAACAACGAAGTTCGACCCAGAACGCTCAATACGGCCATGGGTGCTGGAAATTATTTTCTCAGGATCTGGCAAGTGCCAGTCGCACTCCTGTGAACGACCAAATACCAAGCTATCTTGGGTGGTCTTTGATGTTTCTATTTCAGGGGATAGGCGGTGGTAGCTGATAACGTTAAAGGTCGCTTCCATTTGCTTTACTCTATTCCATAAGACGACGTTAATAGCTCACGAGGATAAATATTAAGTTAGATTTTGTCAATAAAAGTGACGGTATCTAATAGCGCTACATTTACTCCGGTGTGGCATAAGTTCAAGTAACCATTGTAGTGGCCTTAAGAGATTGTGGTGGTTTTTGCAATTATACTGATAGTTATACTATTGAACCGTATAAAAGGTCATTTAAACCGCAATCTGTTATAGCCTTTTATTTAATAATCTAATATATTAACGCTCAGTGAATGGATGAACGCATTAAAGGACAGCCAATATGGATGACAAGCCGCAAAATGCAAGCGAGCAAGATAAAACGCAAATCGCTGGTATCGCAAACTCAGGTAACGCCCCACAAAAGAATGCTCAAAGTGCCAACCTTCAGGGTTTGAAATTAGGTGCACGGTATCTGCTGGAGGAACTTGTCGGCCAAGGTGGTATGAGTGATATCTACCGCGCCAAAGACCTACACCTCTCAACCAGTGATGGCGAACATCACGTCGTTATTAAAGTGTTACAATCGCAGTTTGCAGAATCAGAGCAAGCATTGGCGCTGTTGAAAAAAGAAGCCCAGCGCTGTCAGCAATTATCGCATCCAAATATTGTCCGCGTTTATGATTGTGCAAGCGTGGCCGGGATTCACTACATCGTTATGGAGTGGATTGAGGGCGAGACACTTGAGCAAATTATCAAGCGTTCACGGCCAACGGGCATGAAATTTGCCAACGCCAAACCCATTCTCACGCAAATGATTGATGCGCTAATTTATGCGCACGCCCACGGTGTTGTGCACACCGACCTGAAGCCTTCCAATGTTATGGTCACCAGCCAAGGTGACGTAAAAATTCTAGATTTTGGTGTTGCTCGCGCCCATCGCGGCGATGATATTTACGCTTATCAAGGCGCTCAGGCAGAAGATGGTGTTGCCGGGTACACCCCAGCTTACGCCAGCGCATCGCAATTAGATGGCCAAGAGCCGACACCGCAAGATGATATTTTTTCGTTCGCGTGTATCGCCTATGAACTTATCTCGAGTAACCACCCTTATGACCGTGTTGCCGCCAATGAGGTGCCAGCGACTTATACTCTGAAAAAGCCAGCGTCGATGCCGATGCTACGTTGGGGCGCGCTGAAAAAAGCTTTATCAATTTCGCAGCCAGGGTTTAAGAGCTTTAGCGAACTCAAGTCGAAATTATTGACTGTCAACCACATGCCGGCAGTGGCTGCGGTGGCAACTGTGGCTGTAGTTGCAGGGTTAGGATTTACTTATCATACCCAAGCGCAAAGTGATTACGCTTTGTTGCAAGCTAAATACGACAATGCTGTTGCCAAAAATGAGCAACTTAACCAGTGGATGGGATGGGGGCCAAGTAACCTATTCAGTAAACTAGGTGAAATTCCGCCACAGTACCAAGTACTAAAACAAGGCTTGGTGGTTAAAAACCAGCCCCAGTTACTGGCACAGTTGGAGCAACAAGCGAAGTTAGCAGGCCAGAATAAAGAGCAAGAATACAAGAACTTCACTGCAATTATTAACGTGTACGATCAAGCCAAACCTCGCTTCCCTGACTCACTGGCGTTGGCTGAACTTATTCAAGATACGCGAACAGAGCAGCAATCGGTGCTCGACGGTGTGGTTGAAAAAATTGACTTGCTATTGAGTCAAGGACGTCTAACTGAGGGCGGTGACAACTCTTTGGTTAAACTTTCTGAAGATCTAGCCTTCATTGCCCCTGAATTTAATTATCAACCGATGGAAGCTGGGGTTACTTTATACCTTGAGCAATACCAAGCAGCCGTTGAAGCAGACGACGTTGCAACTTTAGATACCTTAGCCGAAGTCGGTGAGGCCGTATTTGCACAAAACCAGCAAATTGCGCAGTTACTGCAACAAGGTGAAGCGAAACGCGAAGCCATGACGGTGCTAGCAGAGTACTTCAATAAACGTGAGAGTAACCCGGATACACCGTATCCTTACGAGGCTGCCACGGCGTATTACCAAGATCAGTTTGATGCTTGGGAAGTATCCATCACCAATATGGATGACCATAAAGAGCTGATTGCACTGGAAGAAGAAGTGAACACGTTGGCAGAAAAAGTGCCAGAAGATTTTCAGCCCATGGTAAAACTGAAGAAATCGCTCGCTTCTGCATATTTGTCGAAGGCGCACGCATTAATGCAAAAGCGCATGTATCGTACAGCGCAGAAGCTAATAGAGCGAAGTGACTCGATTAACAAGTCACTCTCAGCTTACTTATAGGCGACGACCTTCTCCAGCATAACGGCCGGCGAGGATCTTTTCATAGATGTCGTCGGCTTTTTGCTTTGCCCGCTCAACTTCTTCAGGCTGCAATTTTTTCTCGTCGAGTTTGCGGCTGGTACTGGCATCGTCATTGCCATTATATTCCGCGATGGTGTTCCAGATATAAGACTTCTCGATACTTTTAGCTACACCTAGGCCTTCATAGTACATTAGCGCAAGGTTAAACTGAGCCAAGGTATAGTTTTGCGCTGCCGCTTTACGATACCAATCGATTGCGCTTTGGTAATCTTTAATAACGCCTTCGCCATTGGTGTACATAACGCCAAGGTTAAATTGCGCAGCAGCCAACCCTTTTTCGGCAGCCCCTTTGAATAAACTGACCGCCCGTTGCAAGTCTAGCTTTACTCCTCGGCCTTCTTGGTACATGACCGCCAAGGAAAACATCGCGTCTGCATAGTCTTTATCCACGGCCTGCTGATATAGCTGAGCAGCCTTACGTTGATTCTTGGCTACACCGTGGCCGCTTTCGTACATTTGTGCCAGTTGATAGATTCCAGGGGCATAGCCCATGTCTGCTAAATATTGAAACTCGCTGAGGGCGGTTTCAAAATCTCCCACATTGGCCGCAGCAATGCCTTCTTCTAACCCCGCATGTGCTGCAGGCGCGAGTGCAAGTGCACTGCTCAGTGTCAGTGCGCATAGTGTGTATCGCAACATCTGTGTTCTCCGCGTATGGCTCGTATCTTTATGATTCTAGCCTGTTTATTGGTATGGGTCCAAAGCTTAGCCATAAAAAAACCCAAGCAAGGCTTGGGTTTTTGGGGTCATATCTACCGTCACCGATATGAGCAATGTAGCAAGTAAAGTTTTCATCGCATTGAGTGCGTATGAACAAGACCTAGAGAAAGCAAAAGACTCTGTTTCGTCTTGTTGATAATGATTATTACTAGCATAGCTCAATGTGTCAAGTGCAAATAGGAATTATTATCAAATTAGTTTTTCTCCTTTTCTTAGCCTTTCAAAGCGAGGCACTTCCATGCTACAAAAGATAAAAATAAAGACACAGGAGTGAGGATATGAGTGATCAATACGCAGCACTACGCAGTAATGTGGGTTTATTAGGGCAGATGCTAGGACAAACCATTGCTCAGGCATTGGGTGATTCGGCTTTGGCCAAAGTTGAATCAATTCGTCAGTTGGCAAAAACTTCTCGCGGTGGCGATGAGCAAGCGCGTGAGGCGCTGATCAGCGAGCTACAATCCCTAAGCGACGACGAGTTACTGCTTGTTGTGCGCGCGTTCAACCAATTCCTCAACCTCGCTAACGTTGCTGAGCAGTACCATACTGTATCGCGCTCGGGTAACCAAGGTTTTTGCGAACTTGACCCATTAAAGCAGACTTTACTGCGCCTCAAGCAAAGCCATGTGCAAGAGCACACCATCAAAGAGGCCATCGCACGGCTAGATATCAACCTGGTATTAACTGCGCACCCAACGGAAGTGACACGGCGCACACTGATTAACAAGCATGTGCAATTAAGTGATTGCTTAAACCTGTTAGAGCTGGGCGACTTGCTGCCGCAGGAACAACAAAAACTCCACGCGCGCATGCGCCAGCTAATAGCGCAGGCGTGGCATACTGACGAAATTCGTCAACAACGGCCAACGCCATTGGATGAGGCGAAGTGGGGTTACGCGGTCATTGAAAATAGCCTGTGGCAAGCGGTGCCAGAATATGTGCGTGAGCTTGATGACACGCTGACTCAAGAGTTGGGTGTTGGTTTAGCAAGTGATGCTAAGCCGGTGCGTTTTACCTCATGGATGGGCGGCGACCGTGATGGCAACCCTTTTGTAACGTCGAGTGTGACACAGAGCGTACTCGACCATGGCCGGTGGATGGCATTGGACTTGTATATTAAAGACATCAACCTGTTGATCAGTGAATTATCGATGTTCGCCTGCGATGATGCTTTAGCTAAACAGGCTGAAGGAGCCCATGAACCCTATCGTGCCGTATTAAAGCAACTACGTGAACAGCTGACGCTCACTCATGAGTATCTCGAGGCCAAAATAACCGGGCAGTCGCCACGCGGCGAAAACATCATTACGGATATCACTCAGATAACGGATGTGTTAAAGGTCTGCGAGCGCTCGTTAGAGGCCAATAATATGGCCATCATTGCCCAGGGGCAGCTGCGCGATACGCTGATCCGCTGTCGTTGTTTTGGTTTGCAGCTCTCGCAGTTGGATATCCGCCAAGACAGCGACAGACACGCACAGGTGCTCGGTGAGCTGACCGAGTACCTCGGCCTAGGTGATTACTGCCAGTGGGATGAGCAAGGCAAACAAGAGTTTCTCAAAGCGGAGTTGGCCAGCAAGCGGCCGTTATTACCTCGCAATTGGCAACCAAGCGAACAAAGCCAAGAGGTTCTCGACACCTTTAAAGTGATTGCCCAAAATCGCGCCGAAAATTTTGGCATTTATATTATTTCCATGGCTCGTCAGGCATCAGATGTGCTGGCGGTTAAGTTATTACTTCAAGAAGCGGGCTGCCAGTTTAATATGCCGGTTGCACCTTTATTTGAAACTCTGGATGACCTTAACCGTGCGCCTGAAGTGATGCAGGCTTTATATAGCGATGATGTGTATCGCCAACACCTAGGCACCCATCAGTATGTGATGATTGGCTATTCAGATTCAGCCAAAGATGCAGGGATGATGGCCGCAGGCTGGGCACAATATAGCGCTATGGAGTCCTTGGTGCAGCTTAGTGAGGAGCAGGGCGTTGAGCTCGTGCTATTTCACGGGCGCGGCGGTACTGTTGGTAGGGGAGGAGCCCCAGCAGCACAAGCATTACGCTCACAACCGCCGGGGAGTTTAAAAAATGGCCTGCGCGTGACTGAGCAAGGTGAGATGATCCGCTTCAAGTTCGGACTGGCCAGTGTCGCAAAGCAAAGCCTGCATTTATATGCCAGTGCGGTACTTGAGGGGAATCTGCTGCCACCTCCAGAGCCTGAGCCTAAGTGGCGCGACGTTATGGCTAAAATTAGCGACGCATCGTGTCAGCATTATCGTGCGACTGTGCGCGAGAACCCCGAATTTGTACCTTACTTTCGCAGCGCAACCCCAGAGCAAGAGTTGGGTAAGCTGCCATTGGGATCGCGGCCCTCTAAGCGTAACCCCAACGGTGGGGTGGAAAGCTTAAGGGCCATTCCTTGGATCTTTGCCTGGTCGCAAAACCGCCTGATGCTGCCTGCTTGGTTGGGGGCCTATCAAGGTTTAGGAGCGGCGATTAGTGAATACGGTGAACATACGTTGCAACTTATGAGTCAGCAGTGGCCGTTCTTTCGCACCCGATTAGAAATGTTGGAAATGGTATTCTGTAAGGCGGATAGTTGGCTTAGTGCGCATTATGATCAGCACTTAGTGGCACCGCAGTTGCAGCACTTTGGCGAACGCTTACGCCAAGAGTTAGCGCAATCGGTAGCGCTGATCAAAGAACTAAGCCCAGAGCACACTTTATTAGGGCATCAGCCTTGGGTGCGTGAGTCTATTGCATTGCGCAACCCCTACACCGATCCGCTTAACGTCCTGCAGGTAGAGCTATTGAAACGAGCCCGCACAAATAGCTCACAGGCATTAGATAAAGCCTTAATGGTCACCATGGCTGGTATCGCAGCGGGTATGCGCAATACCGGCTAACTAGGAGCGAGGCGGTGTATCAGCCGCCTCACATATGAAACCCGCCATTGTGTGAATAACCGTAGTTCACACCTAGTCAAATAAGATGAGCGATCATCAAAGAGGCTACTTGCATTGTGTAAAGAACGCGCGTGCTCAACAGAGCAGAAATAGGGTAATAATAAAAATAGGCCAAGAGTGGCAAAATAGGGCTCGTTATATACAGCATTTTTTGGCTCGAATAAGTAGAAATTTAAGTTAACCCTATGAAGGTGTTGAAGTTCGATATTTGTATAGCGTGCCATTTTAAGCTCGGATATCTCAATGCTCGTTTTTAACAAGCTAATACTGCTTAGACATTACCAATCCACTCTGATAACTTTATGAAATTACTTATAAATATAACGTGTGCGACTCACTTTTTTTGTTTGAATTTTGGCTTAACCCGAAATGCACGCTAATAAGCTGTTAACCATCAAGGAGAGATATGAGTACGAAATCGACATCATTCGAGCTTTTTAGATATCAGCTTTTACCAATTGATAGATACCTCCAAGGAAATTTATTGACTGGAGTAGGTTCGATTGAAGAACTTATTTCTCGGAAGAACGAGTTTTTTTCAGAAGCCATTGCTGGGACGAAGAATTTCTCAGATAAAAGGCATGAGACGATAACGAAGAAATTGTACGAAAAAGATGATTTTTTCCTTCTTAGAATTGCTCACAATAGGTCAATTCATCGAGAAACCAAAGACTTTCGTGATGAGGTCATAGATAACTGGCCATCAATATTGGTAGCAATTTGGAATCATCCGGAAGAGCAGTTCATTGCTGTCCAGCGAAGAACTACTGCATTCTCGTCGTGCGAGGTGGTCGTTAAAATGATTATTAATTCCTTATCGCATCAATTAAGTCATCACCACCTACGAGCGATTCATGAACCACTATTCGAAAAGCAACAGTTTTGGTCAATATTGCATCAGTATGAAGGAAGAATCAAATCTGTAGAGTTTGAGATAATAACGCCAAACATGGCAAACATATCTGGCTCGTTATCAGACGATCTCAAATACTTTGCAAAGGCAACTAACTCAGCGAGAAACAAATTAAAAATTGAGTCCGATCCAGAAGCACCGCTGCATCTCGAAGAAAGTAATCGCACATTGCAAGGCCTTGTCAACTATAGTAGTGAAGGAGGTGGAAATATCTCGCTAAAGATCGATGGAGTTAAAAAAATCCACCATACATCTAAAACGGTTAAAGAAATACAGCTTGGGGATATGGAAATACAGGGTAATGCTGAAGAATTGGCTTCGGTGATAAAAGAGTTACTTAAATGATTAAGCAGGTACTTACTACATCATTTATTTCCTTAGGCATTGGCTTTTTAGCTGAGCTATTAAATGTGTGGCTAGGCTCTAAATTTCTTTATGGCTTTTTTGAGTCTAATTTGATAACAATTCTTGTGGCACTATTGGCGGTCAATGCTGCAACAATGGGCATAGTGCTAACTAAGATGCGTGACCTTATAGATAAAAATGGAAACGCAGAGGCATTCAAGAAAACAAGAAGCAATATGCTTCTATCTATAAAAGAACAAATTGGCTTAATCTTACTTGCGACAATTGTTTTATCCCTTAAGTCTGCTCCTGTTGTCCAATCAGTCGAAAATATGCCTCTGTTTTTCAATTCCATAGTTACCGGCATATTTGTTTATGCGTTGCTTGTGCTATACGACACGGCGAAAGGCGTGTTGGTTATAGTCGATTTCAATGGTTAACAAGTTGCTGCACGCGGATACATACTACTACCCTCGCTTTTGTATGTCTCTGCGCTCCATTTTACACAAAAGCGCTCTCCGAAGTATGTAACGGTGAGCAAGGCGTTAGGTTTTACAGAAAATCATGAGAAATATTTTATTTTTAGCGTTATTAACTTTAAGCGGATGTGCAATTTATAGCCATGAAACAATGGTAAGTACTTTCTTGCTCGAGGGAGGGATTAGGGTTACTCCACCAAACGACAATAATAAATATCATATTGTTGAACTGTGGGAGAAAAAGCCTGAAGGTGGGGACATGCACTCATATAGAACTGACTCTCCAGAAACACGCTTACGTACTGTTAAGCATTTATTTAGAGGTGCTTCATGTACCGAAATTCTCGTTCACAACGAAACGCAGTTCACGGAAAGTTATCTAAATAAAAAATGGCTAAATGGTAATTGGTGGCGCTTGCAGGTTGAGTGTGTAAAGTAAAACCTAACAAGCCAATTAAGCGCGGGACTGCTAAAGCTTGGCTCGGTTCCGCTTCGCTACACAAGTTTAGCCAAGCATTATCAGCCCCTTATTGGGGCGTTATAGCGCAAATCAGTATTGGAGTATCATGGAAGCTACCACACATAGAATTAATGACCCGTTAAGCGATGTGACTCGTAAAGTTAGAAGAAATGTAATTGTGACATCGACAGTCGCTTTGATAATGATTTATGTAAATTTACTACCTTCGAAAATTGATAGTTTAGGTATTAAATTCGATGCCACTCATCAAGCGATTTTACTTGAGATAATATTTTTCACTTTGCTCTACCTTTGTATTTCATTTCTCGTTTATTCTATTTCAGATTTCTTGAAGTGGAAGATATCTCTAACTGATTTAGTACTTAAAGAAGAGCATGCAACAGTCGAAAATTTTATTGAAGAGCAAAGGGTTCGTCGATCTAAGTCCGAGTTAACAAATGCATCTAATATAGAAAGTTTATCTGATGATGAGATGGAAAAGTTTAAGCTTTCTGAATACAAGCAAAAACTGAAAGAAGAATTAAGTGCTAGAACTAAACTCTATAAAGGACCAGTGACTATCGTAAGTGTCATAAGGGCATTTATTGACTTCTTGGCACCAGTTATCATTGCAATTTTTGCTTTGGTTCAACTTAAGTTGTAAAACGCTATAACAAGGCGCTTAAAACGGAACTAAAACAGTGGGTTAGGTTTCGCTTCGCTACACATTATAACCCATTGTTTTAGTCCGCTTAGCGCGGCGTTATACGTAATCAAGGATTCTGATGTCGAAAGTAGAAATCGAAGCAAAAATTGAATATCAGAAAGAAATTGGTGAAGCCAGTCCGGGCGGGTACCAGCCTGTCAGATTTACTCGTGTGAAATACAAGGCCAGCCCAGCTGCACATATCGACATTAGGCGCTTTCAGCGAGGCTATGATGATGAAGGCGAGGAAAAATACTTCCCAACGAAAGTCGGCTTTAGATTCCCTGAGCGCGAATTTCGCCGCGTCATTGAAAAATATGCGGTAATGCCCGAGAGTTACGTTCATCCTATTATTGTTGAAAAGTGCTTTTCTCTCTTGAGCAATGGAGAATATGAAAGTGCAGTAATTCAGGCTTTTAAAGCTATTGAAACTACAACTAGAGCCAAAATAGGCGCTCCGAATGACATGTTTGGTGAGCGCTTACTAAAGAAAGCGTTCAATCCTGACGAAGGTCTTCTTACTAATTACAAAATACCTAAAGCTGAACGCTTTGCTTTTCTGAATTACATCACAGGTGCATTTAGTTATTACCGAAATTCAAGTACGCATAGAGACATTGAACTAGATTTCGTATCAGCATTCGATCGAATTGCTGTTGCAAGTGATTTACTTAAAGCTATAGAAGATGCAGAAGTCAACGTATAACAAGGCAATGAAAGATCGCCGGTAAAACCACACCGGCTGGACGCCCAACACTCCGGTTGCTTTGTGTTGTCGCTCCGCTCCAAATTAACACAAAGCAGCCTACGTATTGGCCGCCCTTTATTGCGGCGTTGGTATGACTCCCTCTGTCAAGTTAAACACAGCGTTGCCTGCCTAACTTTTTAAGCCCTTAATAATCAGTTTG